>DASUFM010000956.1:0-2727 GCA_036274535.1 Blastocatellia bacterium | reverse complement strand
GACATTGAAAAATGGCGCTGACTTTGTCCTTTTTGTGGCGCCAGCGCCACAAAAAGGACAAAGTCGAGTATAAATGTAGCGTTCAGATCTCACGAAAAACCAGGAAGCCGGCGGCTTCCTGGTTCCCAATCCCATGGCGTCGGAGTGTTAACGGCTTAGTACTGCTTCCGTAGCGCGCATACTGGCGATAACCCTGAAAATATCCGTTGCGGAATCCTTCGCGATATACAGCCTTACGATAAATTTCGGAGAGGATCGGCGGCGCCGATTACACCCCATATCGTATAAGCCGATTTACTTGACAGTATAGTCCCACTGCCGCCCGGCGCGTTCGACCAATGCCGGCAAATCTTCAGCCAGCAGATAACCATCTTTGATCAGTTTCGATCCGGCTTTCTTCACCAGGCTCAGATAGTGATCGCGGCCCGTATATCGCTCTTCGATAGACAATCGCGGATCGCCCGCGCGCTCGCGTTCGGCCTTTGTCCTTGCGAAGGGAATGTATGAACCGGCGAAGTCGACCAACTGATCGGGAGCTCCGATCTCCGGGTCGCGAGGATTCCAGCCCGTATACGTAGCCAGCGGCACGGCGACTTCGGGCAGTCTGATTCCGCCCAGGTCTATGCCGTCCTGATCGACCTGCGGCGCCATTGCCGGAAACGGCTTGCCGATTCGCGGCGGTTCGTTCGCGATGACACCTTTCGTTTTAAATTCCGGGCCATAATCTACGCGCCAGGCTTCGTGAATCGCGCGGGAGAAATTGACGCCGGGAATTTTCGGGAAGTTGATGGATTGCGGGGTGACCAGCGCGCCGTCGGCGATTTTGGCGTACTGGCTGGGCGGCGGCGCTGTTCCGTCTTTCGCCCACGCGTCCAGCGCGACCAGCAGGGCGCGCATAGACCACGAATAATCGTTGGGGCTGGTCAGGTTCTGCGTTTGATTCTTTTTCGGCGGGAACTGGCCCGGCCCGTGCTGCCCGCCGACGAAATAGTAGATGCGAACGTTATCCGGTAACGTCGCGTCTATCTTGCCGTCGACATTTGTGTGAATCAATGACGCCGCGCGCCCCCAATATTCATACGACGAAAATGTGTAAAAGATTTTCGGCGCGACTTTCTGTTTAATCGCCAGCGTCAGAATGCCGTCCCTGTCACCTGTTTCGGGATCGGTCTGTTCCAGATCGGTGAACGGGAAGATATCGGTCGGGTAAAAGAACGTCGAGAACTGGCTGGCGTCGCGCGAGGCTTCGGCGAAGCGGTGATTGAAGCTGCCGTGCCCGCCGCCCGCCACATGCGGATTGACGGCGTCGAAAACCTGCCGGTCTTTTTCGTCGGCGTTGAAGCCTTGATAAAGGAAGTGACGCAGGTAGCGGCCTGATTGCGAGATGCCGAAACCCAAAGCGCGTTTGACCGAAGCCACGTCGTTGCGCTCATATTTGAAATACGACGCCAGATCGCGGACCGCGGCAAGGCCCAGGCCCACAACCGTCGGATTCTGCGTCCTATAGACTACCTCGTAAATCTTGCCCGGCTCGAAACCACTTTTGAGATAAACGCGCGTAGGATCGGGGACCGCCTGTCCATCGACGAAACGCGCGAATCGCCATTCGCCGCGTGGAATCATGCGCCGCTCGCCCAATATCGAATCGCGAACCGTCATCTTATACTCGGCGCTGTCAGGATCGATCGCGGGTTGCGCTTTCTGGCCACGATGGCCCAGCGAAACGTCAAAGACCTTTGTGTTAAAAACGAAATCCGATCTTACCCGGCCGGTGATCGGCTTGCCGTTGTCGGTCGCCGCTGGCGCGTAAAGCCGCAGCGCTCGGTCGCCATCCGGCACGTCGAATTGCCATCCCAACCAGACCAGCGTGAATCCGCGACGCATCAAAAATCCGTCTCCCATCTCGGCCTCGGTCGTAAAATCGCCGCCGCCGCGCCCGTGATTGAAGAACCTGACCATCGCCTTGCCGCCTCGGTTCGGAATCTCGAACAGCGCGGCGCCGTTTCCACGGTTCAATTCCTTCGGCCTGAGAATGTAAAGATCGGCGGAAAATTCGACCAGGCCCTGCTCGTTGCGTTGCGCCTTGTCCAGATCGACTATGATCTTATTGTGCGGATTGTTCGGGTCGACGGCGAAGTAAACTTTGGCGACGATCTTTTCATAAGCGCCCGCCGCGCCAAACTCCTTGCCGCCGAGCAGGTCGGCGCGAGAAATGATTTCAATGCGGGTGACTCCTGCCTGAGCCTGAACGAAGGCGAGTAACGCCAGCGCCAACGCCACTAACGAAAGACGGGGACGAGTTATTTTCATTTTCATTGAAGTGTGAAGTCGGGTTAACGCCAGATTCTATCCAGCGGTAAAACATAGCCTGGTAATTCAGGATCGCCGCTGATCGTCGCGGGATTGTCCAGGCGCTCCTCATCCGCATTCGGGCGATAAACCCAAACTCTGTGTTCTATCGGGTCGATCAGCCAGCCAAGTTGAGCGCCGTTCTCAATATATTCCAGCATCTTGTCTTGCTGCGTCCGGTTTCTCCTCCTGTGGGCGGCATGATGATCAGATCTCCTTCGCTGTCACGCTCGATTCGCAGGTCGGGATGTTTCATGCAAAAGTCGAAAAACTCATCATCACTCATCTGCTGAACGACCCGGCCGAAATGCAGAACGAGCGGCTGCGGAATTTCAGATTGAATTACTTGATGCATATTCTTCTCTCCTTGTAACTCAA
>DASUFM010000955.1:0-3504 GCA_036274535.1 Blastocatellia bacterium | reverse complement strand
CGAGTGAGAGGACGCGTCGGGCTGTGTACTTTCGCTTGAGGAGAGTGGGTCATGAGGGCCGATGGCGCGAGTGCCTATGCGATGAACTTCTGGAATTTGATCCAGTCCGCGCGGTTTTGGATCAACTTCACATCGCATAATGGGAATGGTGACGGCGTCGGCCGCAGCGCAAAGCCTCGCTGAAACAGGCCTCCGAAGAATTATTCGGTCCCTTGATTAGGCAGCAGCAGCATCTATATGAGGGCTAGAAACACGAGCAAACAATGCAAGTAAACGGCTCCTCCAAACAACGCCGGCGCGCAACAAGCGCATATCAACAATGCCGCTGTCCTCGGATGGGCGTGAATCAGGAGCCCAAATACGGAGATGCTTCCAAGGAACAAACTGACCCCGGCGGCTCCCGCCAGTGTCAGGATCGAGATCCATCGTTCCCATGATTCCGACAGATTCCGAGGATTGGCGTAGGCGGCTGTTGAAATCAGCCAGAGGAGCAGCGGCGGCGCCAGTTGAAAGAGAAGGGCGAGCGCCGGCGCCGCCAGATGCCAGCGGCGCGATTGTTCATTCCTGGCCGCTTTGGAATCGTAGTTTTTCATCTCCATAGCAGAACGCCTCGGATGCTCGGCTTAGCTTTGCTGCGTTCACATTTCCGAATGATAAGACCTCCGCGCGAGCAAGGTTCGACTTCATCAGATTGTTTGACTCTTCCATCGCATCGTGAAGCGACGCCCCACGAGTCCACCGGCGAAGAAAAAAGAAATAAAAAACCGGCGAAGCGCTGACGTCCGGATGGCCCACGTAAGCTTTAGCTCCAAGTTCCACCCACTCGGGCCCTTGCCGCAGGTCCCGGCAACCGGTGTTATAAACCAGGCGGATATGGCTGCGACTCTCATACGGCAGTTCCGCCACCCAATCGATATAATGATTGCTGTGCGCGAGCAGAAAGATATCGACCTCCGGATAGCGTTGCAGAGCAGTATTCAGAGTCGAGGTGAAGGCGTCCTTGCAATCCCCTCGATGAGTTTGGGTGAAATACCATGCGGCGTCATAGTATCTTTCCAGATAAGGCAGCGTGAATTGCCTGGATCCCCACTTCTGAAACGGAGACACATTATCGCGGATTGCGAGCGCGGCGCGCCGCTCTTTGCCGAGAGGCGGGCAAGTATTCCAGAAAACCCGCTCGGTCAATCCGACGACCGCCGCATACGCGAGGTATGGTAATAACACCGCGATGACTATCGCCACGGACTTCTTCATTTTTCCAGATTGTTGCGGGACTGACCCAACTTGATCAATGTCAACTCTTAATTGTCTCAATAGAGAAAGTTGGCGGAATTCACGGCATATTACCGGCGGCTTCTGAAAGAGCCTCTTCCCCGGAAGCCTCTCCCAAAGTTCATTCCATTTACCTGGCATCGGACATACGCGATCGTTCGCCCTGGAGTATTCGATTAGTTCCTTTACCTGATCTTCTGGTTTCATCTGGTTTACCCGCTCAATTTGAGCATGTCCGCCGTCAACTTGGCCCGATGCGATCTCCGTGATGGGCCGCGCGATCATCGCTGGCGGATCCTGCGGCGTCGCCGGCAATATGGCTAACGGCGCTTCTCAGTCCCCGGCCAGGATGGCATGCGCGCGCACCGGGAATGTGCCCATACCTTTGATCTTCGGCGGCGGCGCCGAGAAACGGAAACCGGAAGCCGGCAGGGCAGCGAGTCCGGTCATGTGTTCAACGATCGGAATGCCGGCCGCAAGCAGAACCGAATGAACCGGCCGCGTTCCCGCCGAAGTATCGTCGATGTTGAGCGAATCGATACCGACGAGCAATGCGCCCTGGTCGCGCAGGTAGATCGCTGCCTTCTCCGTCAGGAATGGATGGCCCTCGAAATAGTTGTCCGTGCCCCAATGCCGGTCCCAGCCGGTATGGACAAGCACCGCATGGCCGCGACACTCGACCGCCGCGAAATGTGGCCAGGCGATAGCGCGTTCCGCCGATCCTTCCACCCTGACCAGCACGCCCGGCACGGCCGAGACCCGTTCAAGCGGAAGACCGGCGAGATCATGCCCATCCGCATAGCGATGGAATGGCATGTCGATGTATGTGCCGGTGTTGGCGACCATGTCAATGCGGCCGATCTGGAACTCCGTGCCTTCGGCATAGATCTCGCGCGATTTCAGGCGCGAGAGGTGATCACAAATGAGCGGGGCCGGCAGGCCCTTGTACGTGATCATGCCGCTTTCGATCGTGTGGCTGAGATCGAGGAAGCGGTCGGCTTCGCCGATCTCGTTGGTCGCTTCCGCAGCTTTTCTGCTGGGCGCATCGCGTTTGTGCCGCTCCTCTATGATGCGTTTATTGAGGATTCGCGCCTCGCCCACCATCAGCAGACGCATGTCGCGGATGATGCAGGCGGCGAGCGCGTCGTCATCGATATCATCGCCCTCGATGTCGAGGCGGAAATCCTGACCCTGGAGACCGCCGCCGTTTGAAAACACTACCTCGAAATCGAAGCAAACTCGTTTGTCCGTCATTGCTCTATTTCTCCTGTCCTTTGAAACTCAACAGAAGGCCCAGGGCGCTCAACGCGGCGATCAACGCCAGGCCGATCACCCCGAGCGTCATGTCCATCCATTTCACGCCAGTCCACTGCAAGTAATGGATTTTGTAAAGAGCGTCAATGAGATCAGTATCTTTGCCTCTCTGTTGCAAACTCATACGATCCCAATTCAACGTCACTCGGACCCCTGTATTCGTAATGACTGTTTCGCCGATAATCTCCTTGATTTGCCCGTATCTCCGGGCATTCTGAGAAAAGGCGTCCGCCATCAGAGTTGTTATTTCGTTCGTAGTCGGTTTCTTTCTCGCCAGGAGAGTTTTAGGGTCGAGTTGTTTCCACCCCTGAGACGTGCGAACAACCAAGTGATTTCCCAGAACAGTTTTTAAATATTTGATCTCCGACCACGCGGGATCGGGTGAAATCAGGATTTGTTCTTCAATCGGATAGGTTTTTATCTGGGGCAAATCGTAAGCGCCTTCATAGCCGGGTTTGAGAAAGAAGATCAGCCCGGTGGCGGCCCATCCGAACAGCGGGAGAAGCAGGACCAGGCCAATCACTCGATGCAATTTTCGAACATTCATATAGCGGTTTTCAGTGTTTGATCTGATGTCGGGACACTTTCTATAAATGCGCGTGTCGGCGCAAGTTAACGACTTGTGTAATCCTGTTGGCGCTTATGACAACAGGGATTCAACCGACACGCATCACAGAGTTTATCAAACAAATGATGCCGTGGGCGCACGGTCATCAGATAAAAGCGATTTCCAAGTTCGTTCTTGCGATCATTGACAAACAGACCGGCTGCCAGGCTGAACTAGCGCGCACTCAGGGCAATCAAGAGGCCGCCGCCAAACAGCTCTCACGGCTCATTCACAACCCGCGGCTCAAGCCCAAAGACTTCGCCAACTGGCTTTGCTTGCAAGTCCTGGCAAATCAGGTTCCTCGACGTGGC
>DASUFM010000954.1:0-9864 GCA_036274535.1 Blastocatellia bacterium | reverse complement strand
GCGCGGTGCTGCACGATTTCGGAAAGATCGACGAACTGGCTTACGAACGCGCTTTCGGCTACACGGACGACGGCCAGATGATCGGCCATCTGGTGATGGAGACGATCATGGTGTCCGACCACATCAAACAGATTCCCGACTTCCCCGATGGATTGCGCCGCCATCTGCTGCATATGCTGCTCGCGCACCACGGAAAGCTGGAATACGGCTCGCCGAAATTGCCATCGACTCCCGAAGCCTTGATGCTGGCCTACCTTGACGACCTCGATTCGAAGGTCGAAGCAATGATGCGGTTGATCGCCGAGCCTCAGGTCGAAGGGGATTGGACACGCCTTACGCCGATGTTCGAGCGCCCGATCTACCGCCGCCGCACGATCGAGCCGCCCTCGCCGGCGCTGACAAACGCCGATGACAATCAGGCGAAAGCCGCGGCCGCCGCATTGTCGCAGCCGGAAAAGGACGCCGGCGCGCACGGCAAACCATCGGCCCGCTCTGACAGTTTCAACACTCCGTTCGAACAATTGTCGGATTTATTCAAAAGCAAGGACCAGCAATAACCAGTCCGGATTCCCGAGCGCTTATTTTTCTGTTAAACGGCGCCTGCGCGGCGATTTTCTTCGCCATGCCGGCGAGCGCGAACTTTCATTGATTCGATTTACTTGATTGCCGGCCCCGCTTCGTGCAAGCTATTGGCTTCTCTCACAGCGCTCAAAATCTCAAATGAGAATGACTAGGAGGCCGCAAATCTAATCATGATTTCAGGAATACTTCTGGCAGCTGGCGAATCGAGCCGGATGCAAGGCTCGTTCAAACCGCTGCTGAAATGGGGCAAGCGCACGGTCATCGGCGAATGCGTTCATCAGATGCGCAATTCGCAGCTGGCCGAAATTTTTGTCGTATTGGGACATCGCGAGTTGGAGATTCGCCAGACGCTCTCCGGCTCCGGCGTTCAATATGCGATTAACGACGATTATCGGCGTGGCATGCTCTCTTCGATCAAAGTCGGGCTCGCTTCACTCAGCCCGAATGAAGACGCCGCGCTCATCGCGCTGGTCGATCAACCGATGATCACCAAAGAGATAATCGATACTTTGATCAACGCCTTCAACGAAGGGGCCAAAGGCATCGCGCTTCCGACTTACGAGGGCAAACATGGGCATCCGATCATCATCTCCGCGAGATATTTCGAGGAGGTCATGCAGCTCGACGAAGACTCTCCCGAAGGTCTGCGCCTGTTCATAGACAAACATCGCGACGACACGCTGGAAGTTCCCGTCCCGACCCAGGCCGTAATCGAAGACATCGACCTGCCCGAAGATTACGCGCGCTTGAGCAAATGCGTCGAACCGATTTACGAATATCATAAATGGCATCCGTGATTGCGGATCTATCGATTGCGGATTGCGGATTGAAGAATTGTGAAAATGGTCTTGGTTTGTCACCAACTTTATTTCCACTTGGCGCCCTGGATGAAACAAATCCGCAATCCGCAATCCGCAATCCGCAATCGATAGATCCGCAATCCGCAATCAATATGGCTTATTCCGATCTGCGCGAATTCATCAAGGTTTTAGAGAAGAACAAGGAACTCAAACGCGTCTCGGTTCCGGTTTCAAGCGATCAGGAGATCACCGAGATCACCGACCGTGTTTCCAAATCGAAAGAGAACAACAAGGCGCTGCTGTTTGAAAACGTGGACGGCGGGACTATTCCGGTTTTGATCAACGCCTTGGGGAGTCGCAGGCGAATGGAGTTGGCGCTGGAAGTCGAGAGCGTGGAAGACGTCGGCGCTCGGTTGACCGAATGGCTGGACTTCAAATCGCCCGAAGGCTTGCTCGAAAAGGTGAAGATGTTGCCTAAGCTGGCCGAGTTGGGCAAATACTTTCCGCGCGAAGTCAAGTCCGGGCCTTGCCAGGAAGTGGTCAAACGCGCCGGAGAGTTTTCACTGTTGGATTTTCCGATCCTGAAATGCTGGGCGGCCGACGGAGGCCGTTTCATCACGTTTCCGATGGTCTTCACTCGCAACCCGCGCACCGGCAAACGCAATTGCGGGATGTACAGGATGCAGGTTTACGACGAAAAGACCACGGGGATGCACTGGCAGATCCACAAACACGGCGCCGCGCATCACCGCGACCAGGAAAAGAGCGGGGCCGACCGTATGGAAGTCGCCGTGGCCATCGGCGCCGAACCGGTCACGAATTTCGCCGCCACATTGCCGCTGCCCGACGACCTGGACGAGATGATTTTCGCCAGCTTCCTTCGCGAAAAGCCGATCGAGATGGTCAAATGCGTCTCCATCAATATGGAAGTCCCGGCGACCGCTGAGATAGTGCTTGAAGGTTACGTGGACCCGGCGGAGCGTAGAGTCGAAGGGCCGTTCGGAGATCACACCGGGTTCTATACGCTCGAAGAGCCTTACCCGGTCTTTCACGTCACGGCCGTCACCCACCGCAAAAATCCGATCTATCAAACGACGATCGTAGGCCGGCCGCCTATGGAAGATTGCTGGATGGGATGGACGATCATTCGCGTCACGCTGCCTGTGCTCAAGCGCCAACTCCCCGAAATCGTGGATATGAACCTGCCCTTCGAGGGCGTCTTCCATAACCTGATGCTGGTTTCGATCCGCAAACAATACCCCGGACACGCGCGCAAGATCATGAACGCGATCTGGGGCATGGGCCAGGCGATGTTCACCAAATGCATAGTCGTCGTCGATGAAGACGTGAACGTTCAGGATCCGTCGGAGGTCGCCTGGAAAGTTCTGAACAACATTGATCCGGAACGCGACATTCAGTTCACTCTCGGGCCGATAGACGTGCTTGACCATTCCGCAAGACAGATCGGTTTCGGCTCGAAGATGGGCATCGACGGCACTCGCAAATGGAAGAACGAAGGTTTCGACCGCCGCTGGCCCAAAGAGAACGAAACCAGCCCGGAAGTGAAGCGGATCGTGGACGAGAAGTGGAAGAAACTGGGGCTGTGAAGATAACTATTCTCCAGCCAGAATCAGATCAACGCGGCGGCTGACTTCGCGCAGATAAGCTTCATCGCCTCCGTTCAATTCCACGGTCAAATAGCCACTGAAGCCGATCTCGCCTATCGCTTTACGAACTTCCTTCCAATCGATACTGCCTTCGCGCAGTGGAACCCATTGGCGGTTTTCGTATTTGAAATCCTTGAGGTGAAATTTGACGATCCGTTTCCCGAGCGCGCGAATCCATTCCTGCGGAAAGCCGTACATCACGACGTTGCCGACGTCGAAATAGGCCTTGACCCATGGGCTCTTGAATTCGTCCACATATTTAGCGGTGTCGTATGGCGTCAGCAGGAACTTGTTCCAGACCGGCTCAATGGCGATGACAACGCCCAGTTCTTTGGCCAGAGGGAGCAGTTTCCTGATGTGCGGCTGCGAACGGCTCCAGGCTTGTGGAATGGTCGTGTCAGGTTTTACCACGCCCGGAACGAGCAGGACCGTGTCGGCGCCCCAGAGCTTCGCGTTGCGCAATGAAGTCTCCATCCGCTCGGCGCCTTTCTTCACGTCATCCGGATTTGGGCTCGAAAACGGCCATTCCCAATGGCCCATGTTCATCACCGAATGGATTCTGATCTTCGCCTTCTCGGAAGCTTCTTTGATCTGATCCGCCTCTTTCGGATCGGCGACGGTCTGGGCCTCGACGCCTTCGAATCCGACGTCGACAGCGAGCTTGAAACGATCGAGGTAGCTCATCTGCTTCGGCAGCATTGTAATGAGCACGGCCTTTTTCAGCCGCCCTTCCTGCGGCGCCCCGAGTGAATTACTTTGCGGCAGCAGCGTGGCCGCCGCGCCCAGTGTGGAAGTCTTCAGAAACTTTCTTCTGCTGTTCATAAATTTGTTTGTGTGTCCTGTTCGTTAGTCATCCCGGCGCCTACGGATTTTAGAGATTAAACGCGCAGTGGCGCTCTCTCCGATCATTGCGCTGGGAACCAGGTTGACTACCAATACAATTCCAGGCGATACCGCTGGCGAATTCTTCCGGCCGCCTTAGCGGCTATTGAACCTAGCCCGGCGTTTATGGTGTTTGAAAAATAAATACAACCATTTGTGTAGGGGCGGGTATTCCTCGCCCTGGTCGGCTCCTCGATCAACAGGGCGGGGAATACCCGCCCCTACGTTGAATTGTGTGGTTGCGTTTAATTCTCAAAGACCATTAGGACCTATAATTCTTATTGTATATGAGCAGATTATCTTCATTCATCGCTGAACTGGAAAAAGCGGAGCGGAGTCTCTCGCGTCGTGATCAAAAGCTGCGGGCCGTCATTAAGCGTCACGGACCCTGTCGTATCCGGCCGCACAATCGGTATTTCGAGACTCTCGTCCAGGCCATAATCTCTCAGCAATTGTCTACGAAAGCGGCGGACACAATCTGCAATCGCTTCAAGGCGCTTTACACGCCTGATCGCTTCCCGAAACCTGAGCGGATTCTGGAGACCCCGAGCGAAACGCTGCGCGCGACGGGGATGTCGAACGGCAAGGTTTCGTTCGTCAAAGACATCGCCGCGAAGATGCGGGATGGAGCGCTCAAATTCAACCGCATGTCGAAGATGAGCGATGATGAAGTGATTGAGATGCTCACACAGGTCAAGGGCATAGGCGTCTGGACGGCGCATATGTTTTTGATCTTTTCGCTCGGCCGCATGGACGTGCTGCCGGTCGGCGATCTGGGCATCAGGCGCGCGATCGAGCAGCTTTATGGATTCGATCATCTGCCGACCGCCGAGGAGATCGAACAGGTCGCCGAGGAGCGTGGATGGCGGCCGTATTGCTCCATCGCCTCATGGTTTTTGTGGCGCAGTTGGGAAGATGAATAGAACCCTGCGAGCGCGCCATCTTCAGCCTTCTGTAATTTGCCTTTTGGCGTTCGATTCTCTATCCTCACAATTTATGAGCAATTTACTGGCTGGCGCCATTGTTCGCAGCATTCGCACGTATGTCGTTGAATATTCGTAATTTCTCAATCATCGCGCACATCGACCACGGCAAGACGACGCTTTCCGACCGGCTGTTGGAAAAAACAGGCGCGCTCGAATCGCGCGAGATGTCGGAGCAGGTGCTGGACGCGATGGATCTGGAGCGTGAGCGCGGCATCACTATTAAGGCTCACGCGGTTCGCCTGAATTACAAAGCCAAAGACGGGCAGGATTACATTCTCAATCTGATCGACACGCCCGGACACGTTGATTTTTCTTATGAAGTTTCGCGCAGTCTTTCGGCTTGCGAGGGCGCGCTGCTGGTTGTGGACGCGAGCCAGGGCGTGGAGGCGCAGACGCTGGCCAACGCTTATCTGGCTGTCGACAACGACCTCGAACTGATTCCGGTCATCAACAAGATCGACCTGCCGGGCGCCGATCCGGAAAAGGTCAAAGAGCAGATAGAAAACATCGTCGGCATCGGGACGGAAAACGCAGTGATGGCTTCGGCCAAAGCGGGAATAGGCATCGATGAGATCCTGGAGTCCATCGTCCGCGAGATCCCGCCGCCGCAAGGGTCTGCTCAGGCGCCGCTCAAGGCGTTGATCTTCGATTCCTGGTTCGACGCCTATCGCGGCGTGATCGTCATGGTTCGCATGATCGACGGCGAATTGCGCAAGGGGATGAAGATCCGGTTGATGGCCAGAGGGCGCGATTACGAGGTCGAAGACCTGGGCGTGCTGACGCCGAAACCGCGCCAGATCGAACGATTGGGCGCGGGTGAGGTCGGCTTCATCGTGGCGAACATCAAGACCGTGGCCGACGTCAGCATAGGCGACACCATCACCGAAGCCGCCCGCCCTACGACCGAACCTTTTCCGGGATTCCAGGAGATCAAGCCGATGGTCTTCGCCGGAGTCTATCCGGTCGAGCCGAACCAGTACGAAGAACTGCGCGACGCGCTCGAAAAGCTGCGGCTGAACGATTCGTCGTTCTTCTTCGAGCCGGAAGTCTCGGCGGCGCTGGGATTCGGATTCCGATGCGGCTTTCTGGGCCTGCTGCACATGGAAATCGTACAGGAGCGGCTCGAACGCGAGTTCAACGTCGACCTGATCACGACCGCCCCCGGCGTGCGCTACCGCGTGACCGACGTTCGCGGCGACGTTCTGGACATCGACAACCCGTCGAAGATGCCGCCGTCCGGCGACATCGCCAGCATCGAAGAGCCGATCATCCAGGCGATGATCATGACCAACGACGAATTCCTCGGAAACATACTGGCGCTGCTCGAAGAGAAGCGCGGAGTGCAAAAGGGCTTCGATTACATCACGCCGACGCGCGTGCTGCTGACTTACGAAGTTCCGCTTAACGAGATAGTGCTGGACTTCTTCGACCGGCTGAAATCCGTCTCACGCGGTTACGCCTCGCTCGATTATCACCTGGCGGGTTACCGCGAATCCGATTTGGTCAAACTGGACATGCTGGTCGCCGGGGAACCGGTGGACGCGCTCTCGCTGATCGTGCACAAAGACTTCGCCTACACGCGCGGGCGCGCGCTGGTCGAAAAGATGCGCAAGCTCATTCCACGGCAATTATTCGAAGTGCCGATCCAGGCCGCCATCGGCTCGCGCGTCATCGCCCGCGAAACGGTCAAGGCGATGGGCAAAAACGTTCTGGCCAAATGCTACGGCGGCGACATCACGCGCAAACGCAAGCTGCTCGAAAAGCAGAAAGAGGGCAAGAAGCGCATGAAACGCGTCGGCAAGGTCGAAATTCCGCAGGAAGCTTTTCTAGCTGTGCTTAAGGTAAATGAATAATAAATAGGGCCTATAAGTCCTATAGGTCCTGAAAGTCCTATTGAATGGAGACGATGAATGGCAACTGATGTCTTGATGCCTCAGATGGGCGAGTCCATTACTGAGGGAACTGTCGTTAAATGGTTGAAGAAGGTCGGCGATTCCGTGCAGCGTGACGAACCGCTGCTGGAGATTTCGACCGACAAGGTTGACGCTGAGATCCCTTCTCCCGCGGCCGGCGTCGTAACCGAGATTCTGGCGAAAGAGGGCGACACGGTCGCGGTCAAGTCCGTGCTCGCGCGCCTGGGAGAGGCCGGCGAAGCCGGCGCCGGAGCGTCCGCCGCCGCCGCCGCCACCGCGCCGGGCGCGCCTGCTCCAGCGGTCGCCGAAGCGCCTCGCCAGGTCGAGACTCCCCCATCGCAGGCCAATGGGGATTCGAGACCATTGCCGTCTCAAGCCCCGCCGCCGCAACCAACACCCATGGCGCCCGTGGCGCCACAGGCGCGAGCGGTTCCCGCGGCGCCGCCGGCCCTGGAACCGGCTGGAAAAGCGCGGTCGTCACCGCTGGTGCGCAACATCGCGCGCGAACACAGCGTCAATCTCGATGAGGTTCCGGGCACAGGCCTGGGCGGGCGAGTCACCAAAGACGATATTCTGAGTTTCCTCGAACAGCGCAAGGGCGCGCCAGCGGCGCCGCCCGCTCCGGCGGTCGCCCCGGCCCCTGCTCCGGCTCCGGCGCCTGTAACGCCCGCTCTGGCGGTCGCCCCGGCCCCTGCTCCGGCTATTGCCCCCGTCCCGACTTTCGCGGCCGGCGATCGTGTGACAATCGAGCAGATGAGCAATATGCGGCGCAGGATCGCCGAAAACATGCTCAACAGCCGGCGCACTTCGGCGCACGTCACTACCATCTTCGAGATCGATTTCACCAACATCGCCCGGCTGCGCGAGCGCGTGAAGAAACAGTTCGAAGCGCAGAACGGCGCGAAGCTGACCTTTTTGCCGTTCGTCATCAAGGCCACGATCGACGCGCTCAAGGCGTTACCGATTGTCAATTCTTCAGTCGAAGGCGAGAACATCGTCTACAAACACGATTACAACATCGGCATCGCCGTCGCGCTCGAATGGGGCTTGATCGTGCCGGTCATCAAACAGGCCGACGCGTTGAGTTTGACGGGGTTGGCGCGAGCTTCGCAAGACCTGGCCAATCGCGCGCGCAGCAAACAACTCAAGCCGGATGAGGTCTCCGGCGGGACCTTCTCGATCACCAACTTCGGACTCTACGGCGGGTACACCGCCGCGCCGATCATCAACCAGCCACAGGTAGCTATCCTGGGGCTCGGCGGCGTTCACAAGAAACCCTGGGTGATCGAGACCGACGACGGCGACGCGATCGCGATCCGCCACATCGCCGCAGTCAGCCTCTCGTTCGATCACCGTGTCATTGACGGCGCGGTGGCCGACAACTTCCTGAGTCATGTCAAAAAGACGATCGAGACGACGGATTTCGCGGCGTTGTTATAAAGCCAGGAATAGGACAGATAGGACAGATAGTATGTGTTTGTCCTATCTGTCCTATCTGTCCTATGCCAGTCTGTGAAACAAATTTCCTTGGTCTGACGCCATACGACAAAGCGCATTCAATGCAGGTCGATCTGGTCGAACGGCGCAAGCGCGACGAAATTCACGATCAGTTTTTGCTGCTTGAACATCCGCACGTCATCACGCTGGGGCGCGCGGCGAATCGGGCGAACGTCCTGGCTGATGAAGCGGCGCGCGCTCAATTCGGCGTCGAGCTTTTTGAAACCGGGCGCGGCGGCGACGTGACTTATCACGGCCCCGGCCAACTGGTCGGTTATCCGATCATTAAATTACTGCCCGGTCATCAGGATATACGACGCTACGTGCGGAACATTCAGGAGGTGTTGATCCGCGCGGCGCGCGATTTCGGCGTGGAAGCGGAGCCGCGCGGCGGTGATTTCGTAGGCGTCTGGGTGGGCGACGAAAAGCTTGGGGCGATAGGCGTTCGCATCTCGCGGTGGGTGACGATGCACGGCTTCGCGTTCAACGTCGCCACTGATTTGAATTACTTTCAACTGATCATTCCGTGCGGGATTCGCGGCCACGGGGTGACTTCCCTGCAAAAATTGCTTGGGCGTCACATCGAAATGAGCGCCGTGGCCCGAAGCGTCACGCGCCATTTCGGCGAAGTGTTCGATAGAGAGATGTCAGATGTCAGATGCTAGATGTCAGGATGTCCCGCCTCTACTAGCATCTGACATCTGGCATCTGACATCTGACATCTATTTTTATGAAAAAAATTCACCTTTCTCTCACGACACAAATCTTCATCGGACTCGCCATAGGGGTCATCGTAGGCGCGCTGATTCACCGTCTGGACGCCGACCCGGTTCACAAAACGGAGGCCATTCAGTGGGTGCGCGTGCTCAGCCGCGTCTTTCTGAGCCTGATTAAGGTCATCATCGCGCCGTTGATTTTTTCGACGCTGGTTGTGGGAATCGCGGGGGCGGGCAACATCCGTGAAGTCGGGCGGATCGGCATGAAAGCCATCATCTATTTCGAGATCGTCACCACGCTGGCGCTCTTCATCGGCCTGGGCGCGGTCAATATGACCAGGCCGGGCCTGGGGGTGAATTTGCCGGCGCAGCAGAGCGAGGAAGCCAAACAGGTCGCCGCGAACGCCGCCAAAATGACGCCGCAGGACCATATCGTCAACATCTTCCCGACCAGTTTGATCAAATCAATGGCCGAAAACGACGTGCTGCAGATCGTCATCTTCAGCCTGATCTTCGCCGTCGGCGTGGCGTCGATCGGGGCGAAGGGAAAGCCGATGCTGGCGTTCTGCGAATCGCTTTCGGAGGCGATGTTCAAATTCACAAACTATGTGATGAAGTTCGCGCCTTACGGCGTGGGCGCGGCGATGGCGGTGACGGTGGGAAGCAAGGGGCTGACGGTTCTGAAAAACCTCGCGATGCTGATCCTGACCCTTTACGGCTCGCTAATCGTATTCATTGTCGTCGTGCTCGGGGCGGTCGCTCTGATCGTTCGACTGCCGCTACGCCGATTCATCAGTCTGATTAAGGAACCCGCGCTGCTC
>DASUFM010000953.1:0-2806 GCA_036274535.1 Blastocatellia bacterium | reverse complement strand
TGCGGATTGCGGATTCACTTGAATCCCAATCGGCGTCATCAAAATCGGCGCGGCTTTCGGCGCCAAACTGAATCGCAAACTGCTTCCGACGCGGACGTAAGCTCTCTAAAAGTCTCTCTCAATCCGCGATCCGCAATCCGCAATCCGCAATTAAATTATCTGTCGCGTTCGACAATGAACTGCGCAATGTCGTTCAAGGCGCGGCGGTAACGATTATCCGGAAAGATCGTCAGGGCTTCCTGCGCTCGCGCCGCGTAAGCGTAGGCCTCTTCGCGCGCGCGATCCAGTTCTCCATATTCATAGAGCAGGGCCAGCGCCTGTTTGGCCAATATGGTCTCGCCGGCGGGTTCTTCCATCGCCGCGCGCACGAGGGAAGAAAACTGGGGCTGCTTTCCCAACAACCGGATCAGAGGGAGCGTAACTTTGCCTTCGCGCAAGTCACTCAGCACGGGTTTCCCGAGTTTGGTGGAATCCGAGATGAAATCGAGCAGGTCGTCGACCAATTGGAACGCTATGCCCAGGTACAGCCCGTAGTCGCCGAGCGCGCGGCACTCGTCTTCGTTGGCGCCACGCAGTATTCCGCCGACGCGACAGCTCGCGCTGAACAGGTAGCCGGTCTTGCGGGCGACAATCTCCAGGTGCTGATCTTCGGTGATGCGCATATTCCCGACGAGGGCCAATTGAATCAGTTCCCCTTCGGTCATCTTGCGCGTCGCGTCGGTCAAAGCGTCGAGGATCGCCAGATTGCGCTGTTGCAACGCGGTCTCGAAGGCCGACATGTACAGCCAGTCGCCCATCAAGACGGCGGTCTCGTTGCCCCACTGGGCCGAAACGGCCTGACGCCCCCGCCGCATCTCGGCGCCGTCAATCACGTCGTCGTGGACCAGCGTCGCAGTATGGAGAAACTCCATCACCATGGCCATCTGGATAACCGCGGCGTTGACTTCCTCGCCGAAAATTTTCGCGGAAAGAATCAGGAGCGCCGGGCGAACGCGCTTGCCGCCCGTTCGATACAGATACTGACCGATGCGGGTGATGAGCTGAATATTGGAGCGCGCCTGCTTCTCGAATTCCCTCTCCACCGCATCCAAGTCGCTTTGAATCAGGCCAAAGATCTCTTGCGCGGTCGTTTGCGTCTCGCGTTGGGCGGGCGCTGAAAGAATGTTTGCCATCACTGTCCTAATTCGACCTGTAGTTAGTGAACTCCATATCAATGCCGAAATCGTGATTGCGCAGGGCCGCGATGACCTCCTGCAGAGTGTCGCGATCGCGGCCCGCGACTCGCACGGCGTCGCCCTGGATCGAAGATTGCGCCTTGAGCTTCGTGTCTTTGATGAACTTGACGATCTCTTTGGCCTTCTCCTGCGGGATGCCCTGCTGCAGCGCGATTCGCTGGCGCACCGTCCCGCCCAGCGCCGATTCCACACTGCCGTATGTCAGTCCCTTCAGAGGCACACCGCGCTTGACCAGTTTCGTTTGCAGGATTTCGTTGAGGCTCTTCAGCCTGTATTCGTCATCCGACTTCAGAATGATCGCTTCGTGCCCTTCGAGTTCGATGTCGCTCTTGCTCCCCCTGAAATCGAACCGCGTATTGACTTCCTTCAAAGCCTGATTGACGGCGTTGACTACTTCGGAGTGATCTATTTGAGAAACGATGTCGAATGTGTTTTGCTGCGCCATAATTCACAAACTCACCCGCGACGAGAAAAATTAGATAGACCTTTCCTCGCCTGTTTCGGTTAAACGCTTGTCGTCCTGGGCGCGTGCGCCTGTGGCCCTGCCGGTTTAGAGCGTTGTTGTAACCTGTCGTTAAACCATTGTCAATGAAGGCGGGATCTCAATGGATGTTGAAAAGGGCTTTAAAATTGTCGCTTGTGGCGCGCGCGATCTCTTCCAGGCCGGCGCCTTTCAGTTCAGCGAGCCTCGCCGCTGTCTCGCGCACGAATGCCGGCTCGTTGCGTTTGCCACGATACGGCAAAGGCGCCAGATAGGGACAATCGGTTTCGATGAGCAATCTGCCCATCGGAACAGTCCGCGCCACGTCGCGCAAATCGGCGGCGTTTTTGAACGTCAACACGCCGGAAAAAGAAATATAAAATCCCATTTCGAGCGCGGCGTCAGCCAGTTTCTGAGTTCCGGTGAAGCAGTGAATAATCCCGCCTACGGCGTCGCCGCCCGGCGCCGCCCAATCTTCGCGCAGAATTTGAATCGTGTCGTCATCGGCCTCGCGAGTGTGAATTATCGCCGGTAACCTGCGTTCAAGCGCCAGCCTTAACTGGCGGCGGAAAACCCGGCGCTGCGCGTCGCGCGGGCTATGGTCGTAATGATAATCCAGCCCGATCTCGCCCCAGCCGATCACTTTTTCATGCTCGCTCATGGCGATTAGTTTCTGTTCAATGGCGTCGTCGTACAGGCTCGCCTCATGAGGATGCGCGCCGACGGCGCCGTAAATGAACGGATATTCCTCGACCAGTCTCAATCCGGCGTCGAGCGAGCCTTTGGCGATGTCGCTCCCGCAAATTTCCAGCATCATCTCGACGCCGGCCCGACGCGCGCGGTCAATCACTTCCGCGCGGTCCGCGTCGTAGTTCGGAACGTCAAGATGAGCATGAGAATCAATAAGCATCTCTAAATGACAATAGCCGATGGCCAATAGCCAATAGAATTCGCGAAGCTATTTCAACTTCGCGCCGTTCGGAACCTCTTCCAGAAATCCCGCCAGCACGGGCCGGCCTTCCTCGCCGATCGAAGCCGCGACGATCATTCCCTGCGACTCCAGGCCTCGCAGCTTTCTAGGCGCGAGGTT
>DASUFM010000952.1:0-7347 GCA_036274535.1 Blastocatellia bacterium | reverse complement strand
ACTCGCGCTTTTGACGGAAGCAGCGCGAGTAAACAACTCGCGCCACAATGTTGGCTGAATCCATATGACAAACGCTCTGAAAAAAGCTCATCTTCTTTTGCCCGTGATCGTAGCTTGCCTGATTTGTTCGACTGTTTCAGGACGGGAAAAGCAGTTCGTTTGCCGCGATCACAAATCGCTCTGGCGCGATGCGCAGGGAAAACCTTATAGATTGAAGGGAAGGGAATTGGAAGAACGGCGGATACATTGCGAAGCGCCAAAACTGCCGGGGATGTGGTGTGGTAGAGGGCAAATAATGTTTTCGGTAGTGATAAATGCGGAAGGCAAGATCGAGTGCGCGGAAGCTTTTCCTACACTACATACAGATGTACAGCAACTTGCGCTGGATGCGCTGAAGAAATGGACTTTTAAGCCGGTTAAAGTTGCTGGAAAACCGATCGCGGTTCTTGGAATCGCCGTTGTTGGTGTTTCTTGGGGTTCCGACACATGTCGAAGCAAATAATAAATTGAAATGGCGACAGCCTTTGGAGTGCGGTAGTTCGGTACCGCTTTGGTAGTCATCCTGGAGTCTACAGATTTCGGGAGCAACGAACCCAGTGGGTTCTCTCCGATCAATGCCGTGGAATCGAAGTTGACTACCAAAGCGGCTCCAGGCATCCGCACTCCAAAGGCTCCGCTGATTTATGTGTGGGCTTTGGAGGCGAGTATGAACTACAACGAAGAGATCAAAATCGAAGCAGGAAGGCTTTTAACCCGCCGCTGGTTCTTCAGGGAATGTGGAATCGGCCTCAGTTCTCTGGCGCTGGCCTCGTTGCTGAATGGAAAATCGTCGGCGCAATCCGCGATCACGAATCCGCTTGCGCCGAAGCAGCCGCATTTTAAACCAAAGGCGAAGCGCGTGATTTATTTGTTCATGGCCGGCGGGCCTTCGCAGTTCGAGACCTTCGATTACAAGCCGTCGCTCGCCAAATACAACGGCAAGCCGGTCCCGCAGGAGTTCGTCAAAGACCTCAACTATGCGTTCATCAGGCCGGATGCGGGCCTCTACGCGTCGGAATTGAAATTCGCTCAGCATGGGCAATCGGGGACCTGGGTGTCGGAGGCGCTGCCTTATACGGCGAAGGTCGTCGACGACATAGCCGTCGTCAGATCGGTTCAGACTGACGCGATCAATCATGCGCCGGCTCAGATTTTCATGAACACGGGCTCGACGCAGTACGGGCGTCCGAGCTTCGGCTCGTGGGTGACTTACGGGCTGGGCAGCGAGTCGCAGGATTTGCCGGCCTTCGTCGTGATGTCGTCCGCGGGAGGTTTGAGCGGAGGCAGTTCTAATTTCGGAAGCGGCTTTCTGCCCACTATTTATCAGGGCGTGGCTTTTCGCAAGAGCGGCGACCCGATCCTTTCGCTTTCCAACCCGCGCGGCGTGACGCCTGAAATGCAGCGCAAATCGCTAGACGCGCTGAAGGCCCTCAACGAGCGCCATCTGGAATTGACTGGCGATCCTGAGATCGCGACGCGCATAAACTCCTTTGAGATGGCCTACCGAATGCAGACCTCGGCGCCTGAACTGATGGATGTTTCCAAGGAATCGAAAGAGACGCTTGAGATGTATGGCGTGACTCCGGGGCGCGCTTCGTTCGCGATGAACTGTCTGCTGGCGCGGCGGCGTATAGAGCGGGGAGTGCGCTTCGTGCAGCTCTTCCACGAAGCATGGGATCACCACAGCGAGGTGGCGAAAGGCGTTCGCGCCCAATGTAGGCAGACCGATCAGGCGGCGGCGGCTCTAATCAAGGATCTGAAGCAACGTGGATTGCTGGAAGATACGATCGTCATCTGGGGCGGGGAATTCGGTCGCACGCCGATGGTCGAAAGCAACCCGGACGCCGCGCGCAGCCTGGGACGCGATCATCACAACAAGGCCTTCTCCATGTGGCTCGCGGGCGGCGGCGTTAAATCGGGCCTCACTTACGGCGAAACGGATGAGTTCGGTTTTAACGTGGTCAACGACCCGGCGCACGTTCACGACATCCATGCGACCGTCCTGCGCCTGCTGGGCTTCGATCATACGAAATTGACCTTTCGTTTTCAGGGAAGGGATTTCAGGTTAACCGACGTTCACGGCCTTGTGATTGAAAAACTGTTGGCCTGATTCGCCATGCGTCCGATTCAAACCGCCGCCAACCGGCTTTGTCGTCGGGACAGGCGGCGGGACTCTTGTCGCGCAACTCGGCGGCCACGGAGATGATCTGATCCAGATCGTGAAGAATTCCGCGGCAGGCCTGGCATTTCATCAGATGCATCCGCACCCGCACGGCTTCTATGACATTCAACGATCCGTCATGATATTCGCTCAGCAACTTCAGGCTTTTGACGCAATTCATCGTTATTACCTTTTACTCACATTCGAACGCTTCAGTCGCGATCCGGAATCAAACATTATTCGCAGGCGCCTGAATAACGCACGTCCCGTGCAACAAACGTATATGTGCCGAAGTATATGGACGAAATAATGGAAATAAGGTTTGCCTGTTCACTGGCTGGTAAAAAAAAAGAGCGTAACCTCGTGGAGATTTTACCTCCGCAAGGTTACGCTCAACAGGAGGTTCACCCGTGTCCCTTAGACTATAAGGAGCGTTATGCCGTTGCCCGGTTATTTCAATCGCGGCCATTAAACATGCTTCATAGAAGGACGTTTTATGCCTGATGAGACAGTGCGTTTATCGAAACTGATGGCTCAGCGCGGCCTCTGTTCGCGGCGCGAAGCTGACGCTTTCATAGAGCAGGGCCTGGTTTCGGTCAACGGCGTTGTGGTGGATCGTCTCGGGACCAAAGTCGCGCCTGACGTTGATATCACGCTCGCTTCTCAAGCGGTCAAAAAACAGAAAGAGCTCATTACTATTATTCTTAATAAGCCGGTCGGATACGTCTCGGCTCAGCCCGAACCCGGTTATACCCCCGCGATCAAACTCATCACCGTAGCGAATCAATTCGGCAGGGGAAATAAACGTTTGAGACCTGAACACCTGAAAGGCCTGGCCGTCGCCGGGCGGCTCGACATAGATTCACAGGGTTTGCTGCTTTTCACGCAGGACGGGCGCATGGCCAAAATGATCATTGGGGAAGAGAGCCGCGTCGAAAAGGAGTACATCGTGCGGGTTCATGGCGCTTTGCCTGATGAGAATCTGCAACTGCTGCGCAGCGGGCTGGAACTCGACGGCAGACCGCTCAAACCGGCGCAGGTCGAATGGATTAATCGCGATCAATTGCGGTTCGTCTTGAGGGAAGGACGCAAGCGACAGATTCGCCGTATGTGCGACCTGGTAGGCTTGAAAGTCGTCGGATTGAAGCGCGTGCGAATAGGCAAAATCAAATTGGGCGATTTACCCGAAGGCAAATGGCGGTTCTTGAGACAAGATGAATGCATTTAGCCACGAATGAACACCAATATTCACGAATAAAGGCAGAACGATGTCAGCCAAACAACTTACCGGGTCAGAAATATTATTCGTGTTCGCTCGTGGCTGACATTCTTATATAAGCCTGTCTTTCATGCGCTCGATCACGGAATGGGGAACGAGGCCTTCAATCGAGCCGCCGAGCAGGAAAACCTCTTTGATCAGGCTGGAGCTGACGTATGAATTCTCTTCGGATGCGACCAGGAGAACGGTTTCGATCTGCGGATTGAGGCGGCGGTTCATTAACACCATCGGCAATTCGTATTCGTAATCTTTGATCGATCGGACGCCTCGAATAATCGCATGCGCCTGGCGGCGGCGGGCGAATTCGACCAGCAGTCCCTCGAAAGTCTCTATCCTGAGCTGCGAAGAGTACGGCGCGGTCACTTCAGTCAGCATCTCTATGCGTTCCGCGACCGTAAACATTGGATGTTTGTCCGGGTTGATCAAAATCGCCACAATGACTTCGTCGAAAATGTGGCAGGCGCGTTTGATGATGTCTACGTGCCCGTTGGTCAACGGGTCGAATGATCCGGGATAGATCGCGCGACGAGCCATGGAGTTCTCCTTTTTTCAAACGGCTTTGGACATGAACATCTTCATTTACCATATTACATATTACATATGATATATGAAAGATGTGGTGAACCTCGATCACGTCTCCTTGTCGTCCGGCTCTTGGGCTTCAATTCCAAAAAAAGTCAGATTGGTTTCGCCCTGCGCGAGCTGGCGATAGGGGCGTAGTTGGTCATAATTCTTCGCGAGCGGCGACTGGCGTCGATGTTCGACGATCAGGACGCCGCCTTCGGCGAGCAGTTCATACTTCGCAATCACCCACATGACGGGCGTGTAGAGTTCAGAGCTGTAAGGCGGATCGAAATAGATGATATCGAATTGGGCTTTTTCCGCCGCGAGGTTTTTCAACGCCCTAATCACGTCGCGATTGATTACCCTGTAATCTCTTCTTATCCCGCAATTGCGCAGATTCTCACTGATGATCCGAGCGGCTTTGAGCGACGATTCGATGAATGTGACGTATTGGGCGCCTCGCGACAACGCCTCGATGCCGATTGCGCCGGACCCGGCGCAGACGTCCGCAAAACGCGCCCCTTCGATTCGCGGCGTCAGAATGTTGAAGATCGTTTCGCGCAAACGATCCGAAGTAGGGCGCACACTCGAACCTTCGAGCGTCTTCAGGCGGCGGCCTTTGTAGATTCCGGCGATGACTCGCATGAGCAGACAAGGGGACAAGGGGACAAGGGGACAAGGGGGCAGGGGACAAGGGGCAAGGATGCGGAAATTTCTTATCTCCCTGTCTCCCCCTCTCCTTGTCCCCTTGTCATTCTTCGTATCCATTCGGATGCGCCAGGCGCCAGCGCCATGCGGATTCGATGATGCTGTCGAGCTCGCTGTGGCGCGGGTTCCAGCCCAGGTCGCGCATGATCTTGTCGGGGCTCGCGATCAGGATTGGCGGGTCGCCAGGGCGGCGAGGCGCGGCTTCGGTTGAAATCCATCGTCTGGTGACCTGTCGCGCCATCTCGACCACCTCGGCCACAGAGTAGCCGCTGCCATAGCCGAGGTTATAAATCTCGCTGCCTTTTTCCAGGGCGTTCAAGGCCAGCAGATGCGCCTGGGCCAGATCTATGACGTGAATGTAATCGCGCACGCAGGTGCCGTCCGGCGTGTTGTAATTTTCGCCGAACACATCAACGTGGCCGGTTCCGGCGGCCGCGATGCGCAGGACGTTCGGGATCAGGTGCGTTTCCGGCGCGTGATCTTCGCCGAAACGCTCGCTTGCGCCCGCAGCGTTGAAGTATCTCAGGCTGACATGGCGCAAATTGTAAGCCGAATCGTACCACCGCAGCATTCTTTCAAACGCGAGCTTCGATTCTCCATAGGGATTCGTCGGGTTTTGCGGCGTTTCTTCGGTGATCGGCATCGTTTCGGGCGCGCCGTAAACGGCCGCGGTCGAAGAGAAGACGATTTTCTTCACCCCGACGGTCAGCATCGCGTCGAGCAGGGAAATGCCGGCGCTGATATTGTTAATGAAATATGGGTGTGGATTTTCGACCGCTTCTCCGACCAGACTGGACGCGGCCAGGTGAATTACGGCTTCGATACGATTTCGGTCCAACGCGCGGACCAGAGTATCGTGATCCTGCAAACCGGCTTTGATGAATGTGGCTTCGGGCGCAACGGCGGCCGCATGTCCTTTGCTCAGATTGTCGTAGACGACGGCTTCGTGTCCATGTTTGATCAACTCTTCGACAACTACGCTGCCGATGTAACCGGCTCCGCCGGTGACCAGAATCTTCATGATTGCCTTATCTATTTCAACGGAGTGATGGACGATCGTGGCCTTTCGCCGCCTGCTTTGCCGCCGGGCACGCCTCCGGGTATACCTCCCGGCGCGCCTTGTCCCGGGACGGCGGCGCCGATGTTGTTGAGGATATGTGGATTGGGGAGTCCGCCGGCAATCACGGGGATGTTCGGAAAGAAGAGGGCATGGTCGTATTCCTCGATGCCGAAATAAGAGCGGAACATTTTGCCGGTCTTCCTGCTGACCACGCCGATGATCGGCGCTCCCTGCGTGTTATCGCCGCCGCCTTCAGGCTGTCCGATGACGCCGTCGAGCTGGGTGTCGGCGGCCTGTCCGGGGAGCTTTACCGATCCAACCTGGGCGACCCTGGCGAGCTCCTGGATGCCTTGTGGATTGATGGGCAACCGGCTCTTCTCCTGAGAAATTATGATCGCCTCCAGCAATTCTTTGGCAAGCGGGTCGCCGGGATTGACCGTCTTCCAGTTGGTGTTACCTTCGCCTTCGCATGGGGTCATCGGGTCGCATATCGCTGAAGGACGCAGCAGGCGGATCCTCCTTCCGGTTGGATCAGAGACGCCTACGACCAATTCTTTGAGGTCTGTCGGAAACGCGCCGCCTCTAAACATGCGGTAATTTCTTATCGCCACAACGACCTGCTGGCCGCGCCAGAGCATTTCCTCTTCTTTTTCGCGCTGCATCTCCCGCTGTAGCGTGGGCGCGGCCGCGGTCGTCAGGATCAACCCGAACATCATCACGACCATCAGCCCGACCAGCGCGTAGCCTCGCTCTTCCCTTTGTCCCTTACTGGCATTCCGGTTGTTGTTCATAAGACGCCCTCACGAAAGAGTAGCGCAAACTGTCGAATTTGCGCTACTGACCTCCTCGAACATGGATCGATGTTGCGGCCACGCCCCTTCTCTTTACCTCGATCACTCTTGATCCAATAGCGCAAACTCGACAGTTTACGCTACGGTGGCGAATGTCTCAGGTTCATTCAGCCCGTTCATTCAGATCTCAATCACCTGGTCTCGCTGGTGTATTTGATGATGTGCGGGACCTTGATGCTGGTGTCTTCAATCTCCACCTGTTGAGTCGTGATGTTGATTATTTTCCATCTGCCGCCGATCACCTGTCCCTTTTTCACAATCTGGAGATCGTCGCCATTGCTCTTTGATACCATCGTCGCGGTCGGCGCGCCCTTGATGATGACCAGGCCGATGTACTTGTACGGCGGTTCCGGCGGAGCCGCGACGTTGACCGAGACCGGGTTGGAGTAGAGCGTCGAGTCGCCGCTGCTGCGAACTGTCACGCTGAGCATGCCGGGCGTTTTGATCGCGTCGGCCGTGACGTTGATCTTGACCTGTGTGGCGCTGACGAAAGTCGTCTGGTAGGCGCGACCGTTAATTAAGCCCTGCGCGTCCTGCGGCATCTTTTCGCCGAAGACCGTCAGAGTGAAACCGGCCGTCCGCGCTATCACGTTGCCGGGATTGATCGAAAACACCGGGATGGGCCACGGCGTCGGCGTTGGCGCCGGCGTTGACGGCGGCGGTGGAGGCGGCGGCGTTGGCGTCG
>DASUFM010000951.1:0-5877 GCA_036274535.1 Blastocatellia bacterium | reverse complement strand
TGTTCGGGTCGCGTCCGGATGCTCCTTCCTCACCGCCAGCCATCGCGAGCGATTATCGGCCAGCTTATTTCGCTGCGCCGCCTGCGTCTCTTTGACTGCCTTTCGGATGCCGGGGTGCCCCTGAACCAAACGTCCCGGTCCGAGACGAGGAAACTTGAGATCAAGGCAGTATGCGCGGTACTTTACAACACTCTTCGTAATATTGAATCGACGTGAGATCTGGAGGACACTGATTGAGGCGTCATTCCACATTCGCCTTAAAGCTTCTTCCCAGACTGTCCCATAAGCTTTTACCCGGCTGATTTTGAAGCGGTCTTCCGGCGCCGCGTCCGGGCCGTTGCGGGCGTAGATGAATCCGCATTCGCATTTGAATATCCCCACCGGAATGTTCCGCTCCGCGTGGTTGATCACCTGACAGGCCTCGATCACAGGTTGCCGGAAATGATCGGCCACAGGGTTAAGGCAGGGCCACGGTCCAAGCCCGAATGGAGGCGGGACACTTCGCGGCGGAGACGATCTGACCTCTTGCAGCCGGTTGAAAAACGCTTCCACGTTGTATCCCAAGAACCGGATGAAGAGTAAGTGGCGGAGCGGGTGCACGGGAGTGTCCTGGTTCAAAAGCGGGACCAGGAGCGTCGGCCATTCGCCACGCCTTCGGTTTCCGATGTCGGATTTGAGCAGATTTAAGAGATACGGAGAGTAGGAGGTTTTGAACAGTTCGAGCAACCGTACTCCCCGAATCTTTCCGCGAGCCATGATCAACCCCTTGTCCGCCATAATTGATTTGTAGCAGGCGAAAAGCGCTTCCAGGCCTGGCGCGATCCCACCATATTTCAGTAACCAGGCGACATCCTCAGCGATCTTCAGGAGGACTTGATGATCGGGATCCGCCGGGTCCAGCCGGCGTGGAATGCGCGACAGCGCCGCTTTTTCAGCAGGAACGTACCATGAGGCGTTTGCGCGGTTACGCGCCCGCCCGTTACTGTCCTCCAGAAAACAGGCATGACGCGGGCAGACCTCAACACCCAGCGCTTGATGCAGGCGATGCCAATAGCACTCTCCGTAAGTCTTTCTCTCTTCAACCGCACATTGCGGGCAGTATCTCAAGTAGTGTGGCGGATGGATTTGGCCGCCTCTTCTGCCCAAACACACATGTATTGCGAAACTACTGGACCCGGCCATCAGCCGGCGAATGCGGGTGGCGCGTTCCGATTGAAGGAACGGCGCGTAGTAACGAAAGAGCGTATAGTCATCGATCAGGCGGTCCACGGTGTGTGAGTGGCCCGGCGGCAGGTTGGCCACCAGGCGCCCAAGATGACCTGGGAGATCGACGATCGCCGCGTTACCTTTATCGCCGAACAGATGGACATGGACCGCCAGCTTGCCGCGGTAGTCGATTCGTTCGCCGAACCGGGCGCAAATGCTATAGAGCAACTCGTCGGGATAAGCGGTGGGAAAGTGTCCAATCATGGCGCTGCTTATTCATCAAAGTTTTCAGCGGCGGAGCGTATATGTCTATTGTGACGGAGGATCTCCGCCGGGTTCGTTTTTTCAGCCTCTACGCTGAGCCGGCGAAGATCATCTTCGCCATAGGTCGTTTCAGACTCACCTGAGGCGGCTTTCTTGCGTCTCGCGCTCTGACTTGTAACCGCGGCGGGTTCAGACAGAGGTGCTAAATTGGCTTTCCTTCTGGCCGTCCCACTCTTTGACGGCTTTGAGGGTGTGGCGGCGATATCCGCAGTTTTGCTCAGAAACGCTCTATCCGACGCTAAGGCGCCAGTGTCGAGATCAGCAAGATTGCCGATACCACGTGATCTCCAATGGCCTTCCAGCTTCAACTGATTAAGCATCGGGCCGATCAGATGCTGGCTGTCACGCGCCACCGATCGGATAAGGCCGACAGTGATCTTTTCCGTCTCGCTGTTGATGGCCCGTCGCTGCGCGAGTAAGTAGAGCGTCACCGCGATAGCCGTAATCCCTTGTGATTCATCATAGAGCGCGTGGCTTAATGCGTCGCTCGATAGATCGGCCTTCAGCGACGTTTTCTGACGAAGATACTGATAGTCCCACAACGCCCGGATGAACTCTTCCCATACCGAATCAGCTCGTTTATTCCCACTTCCTCTGGTATCGGTCGTCGTCTCTTTCATCCTCTCCCAATAGACATCCCCTTGCTCGGTGGCGCGCCGGGCCTGGCGGAATTCGCCGCTCAGCGCCGGGATCGCCTTCGGCGTCCCGATGAGAATGAAAGGAACGCCGATGGTGTTCTCCAACTGCACGAAGAAGTTAAGCATCCTGGCCGAGCCTCCGCTCTTGGCTTCACTGAGGTTCTGAATCTCATCGATCACCAGCACGCCTAGGCAATGTAGCGAAGCCACACGGGCCCTGCGCGGCAACAAATCATCAACCGTCCGTCGTCCGCCGCCCGTATAGCGGTCATAATAGTCGGTCCCGAGAAGGTCATCGACAGCCTGGAAAAAGTTCAAGCAGAGCCCTTTGGTCGAGCCGTCGAGCGGGCAGTCCAGTTTAAGCCACACGACCTGCTGAAGGATCAAGTCTTGTTGTCGATATCTGCCGTGAGTTATGACCTGCGGGTACAGAGAAAGGACATTGGCAACGGCCGTCGTCTTCCCCATGCCGCTGATGCCGACGATGGCGAAACCTCGCGCGTTCGGCGGGGAAAATATTTTCCCGTTCGGCTTCGCCTGAATCGACGCAATCCTCTCATCCAGCTTTGACCAGTAAAACCATTCCATGGGGTTGCGCTGCTGCAGCCCACGGCGGAGCATGCATGAAATGCGCATCTCGATCTCAAGATGGATGCCCTGCGGGATAAAGAACTCACGCGCATTTTCAATCAAATGTACTCGTAGGTGGGCCGGCAATCGGCGCTGTTCAGCGGAGTGGGGTGGGAACTGCGCCAGGAGTCGGGTGACTTCCGTCCTGGTCCAGATCGGCGGCAAGGCCTCGATCAACGGGTTGCCCTGATACTCGGGGATCAGTTGCTCATTGTAGACAGCCATCTCCCGCCGGCCTCTGACGATCAGGAGTGGCGGCCCAAGTGTACTGTCGGATCTATTTTTTGCCATGGCGCATCATTTTTTCACGGAGATCTCGAATGTTCGCCGGTTGCGGAAAAGGCACATATTCTTCGTCAGCTTTCTCCGATCCGTTTTCTTCTATGCTGAGAGGTTCGCGCCGTGACGAGTCCGGATCTTCGTTGATTATCAAACGTTCCTTCTCGGCCTCGTATTGAAGCGCGATCTCGGATTGCCGGTTGGCGCGGATGCCTCTGAGACGTGACCGTTTACTTTCACCGGGTTGACGGTCTTGTTCCGTCCTGCCCGTCGCGGCCGTGACAATCTCATTAACCTTCGCGTTAAAATCGGACTTTGCTTGCAGGTCGCGCGTCACAGCGCGGGCATTCGCCAACTTACTCTGCTCAAAGTAGTCCGCCGTTTCGCTCCAGTCATACCCTTTGAACGCTGAGTCCAGTTTAAGATGACAGGCTATGGACGGTTGGCCATCGCCGGAACGTAGGTAGATGGTGTCGGTCGAGCGCGGGTCAAAGGCGGCTCGGATCTTCCATCGCCCTTCGTTCCTCGCTTTGAGAAACCACCCTTCTTTCTCCGCCACCTCACATGTGTAATAGAGTTGCTTGAACCGAATGCCGCGCTCCGTGACTGTCGCCTCGCCTTCGGGCAGGAGTTGAACACGAATGGTTTCCGCATCTCTTTCGCGGAGGTGTCCTGAGCGGTTGGCGATGCCCCAAAAATAAAGATCGACCGGGTACGGCTCGACTTGATCAGCTATCATCTCCCGATCCATCTCGTACCAGTCCATGCGGTGTTCATTATTATGATAAAGCGCGGCGTTGATCATGATTGCGGTGAACTCATGAATGTCTAACACGGCAGCCAGTCGATAATCGGCGTCGCCCCGCTCCCGATCTCGATCCACGGCCCCGGGTAAACTGTGAATGACGCGGATATTGAAGAGGCGGAAGAGTTGCTCGATGATCCCTTTCCAGTCCGCACGATAAGGCGGAGTATTTGAGACGTGGATGTTGAGGCCGTTCGCCAGATTATCGGCGTTGCGGCCTTCAAGTGGGCCGCGGTCGCCGGTCAACTCTTCAGGCAGATACCGGCAAGGCCACATCTCTTCCGTGATCGTGATGCCGTATTGGGCGCAGAAGGCCACCTTATCGGCGGCGGTGTTTTCCAGCGCCAACATGAGGCCGAGGTAACCTTCGCCTTCCAATCTGACGCACAGCCCGGTGATCATACGGCTGAAGACGTCTATGACGGCGTAGATTACTGGCCGCCCGATGATGCGGCTGCGGTCCTGGCGGCTTACCAGATAGACATCGGCTAATGTGGCATCGATCTGATAAAGAGCGCCCGGACCAGAGGCTTGAGAGGTAGAGCTGCCGATGAGTTCGCGGTGACGCAGATTGAATCGGCGTTCGCCGAAACGTTTGATCAAAGCCGGCCTGCTGTCTTGAGCGCGATGCGACAGGTAGTGGTATTTGAACTGTCTGAGACTGAAAACTTCATTCACATCGGGGAGGATGGGCTTCTTAACTCCACCCTCTATCTTGAATCCTTTCTTGCAAAAATGCGCGAGTGTCATCCGGTAGGCCTCGCTGAAGCTTTGCCCTTCACGGTTCTCATAAAACATCCTGGCCCCGGTAATAATGATCTTTCGCCATTTTTCATCCACGTTGACGCCTGTCGGGCGCGTCTCATGTTTAGAGATGCGGCTCGGGTGGCCGAGCTTTCGGTAAGAGGCGCAACGCGACCCATCCCTGGCTGAACCGCAGTTGCCGTAATGTGGGAGCAGCGCGTTCTTAGTTTGCCCCCCCTGCCACCAGCGTCTTGCGTAGTGATAAATGGTCTGCTTGCTCACCCCAGTTGCCTGTACTCGCTCGGCAATGAGCGCCGCTCGCGTCTGATGGGACAACATCCGCACCGCATTCTCGCCGGAGAAGAGGGGCGCGATAATTTCCCAGGCTTTGTTCCGTCGGGCCTTTTGTTTCTCGTATCGCTGATTACTCAAATCGCTTTCATTGAGAGGTGGAGGGGCGCAATGGTCGACGTCTAAAACGACGGCCTCATTAGCCTCAATCGCCGAGATGAGATCGGAGTGTTTCCGCCAGACCGGCACGGCCGTGCGGCTTTCAACATCAATGGTGGCGGTGTCGGCTCCAGATGGGGCGATGTACAAGACACGCTCAATGACAGGCTGTGCGTCATCGGCCAACCATTGAACCAATTTATTAACGGCCAATCTCGTGTTTGTCATAGGTCATCAACAGTAAAAGCGTCGGCGGGAGCGTCTAACAGGGCTAACCTTTCGCTCGGACGAATCAATCTCTCCATATCCACTCTCCAGATTCTATTAGCCAGGAGATGACGAACGACCTTTAATCCCTGCCCCCGCGCCAGGGTCAATTTCTCGTCGCAATATCGCGCCAGGTCTTTTAAGGGCAAATCACTGTGGCGCACTCGGTGAGTCATGTCGGAAGCGACCCTTTGAATGGCGGGCGCATCAAGTGGATAAAGATCTATCTGGCGAAAAAAGGGATGAACCCATTTGACATTCTGTGCCAGCACGGTCGGGGCTTGCTGTTCAGTGACAATCCCCCAATCAATCCGCCTTGTCTGCCAGTAACGGCGCTCGATCTCCAACTTCTCCAGAGTTCGGGCTTTGATCAGATCTGCGGCGTACTTTACGGTTCGGGCCTGGTAGGTGGTTGCCAGGTCTTTCTTGATGGTTAAAACAAAATCCGTGGTCATAACAATCGGTTGCTTGGAGCGAATATCGGCAGGATGGGCGACGCCGCATTCTTTAGCGATCGCCAGCGTCTCATCGAGC
>DASUFM010000950.1:0-3025 GCA_036274535.1 Blastocatellia bacterium | reverse complement strand
GCGGATTGCGGATTGCGGATTGCGGATTGCGGATTGCGGATTGCGGATTGCGGATTGCGGATTGATGTAGAGACGCAAATTTTGCGTCTCTATTAACAATTACGCTGTCCGCGGTTGCGATTTCAGATTGCCTATTGGAGTTCAAAAAATCCGCAATCCGCAATCCACAATCGTTCAGGTCTGCAAAGCGCGCGCCCTCGCCAGTTCTTTCAATCGCGCGCTGAATTCGGCGACACTGACCGCTCCTATGTCTCCTTTGACGCGGTCGCGCACCGCGACCATGTCTGACGCGGCCTCGCGCTCGCCGATAACCAACATGAATGGGATCTTCTTGAGCTGCGCGTCTCTAATCTTCGCTCCAATCTTTTCGCCGCGCAAGTCCGCCTGGACGCGGTGGCCGTCCGCCTGCAATCGCTTTTCGACTTCGACGGCCTTGTCATTGAAGCGATCCGAGATCGGCAGGACTATCGCCTGCGCCGGCGCGAGCCAGACCGGAAACGCGCCCGCGTAATGTTCGATCAGGATGCCGAAAAACCGCTCGAACGATCCCAGGATCGCGCGGTGCACCATCATCGGCTGATGCGGTTTGTTGTCCGAGCCGATGTATTCGAGCCCGAACCGCTGCGGCAGGTTGAAATCGACCTGAATCGTCGAGAGTTGCCAGAGGCGTTTGATCGCGTCCACGACCTTGAAATCGATCTTCGGTCCGTAAAACGCCGCTTCATCCTCCATCCGCGCATACTGCAACCCGTATTCGTTCAAAGCCTCGGCCAGCGCCGCCTCGGCCATCCTCCATCCCTCATCCGAACCGAGATACTTCGAATGATCAGTCGCATGACGAACCGAAAGCTCCGCCTTGTACTCGAAGCCGAAAGCGTTGAGGACGAAGCTCACCAGATCCAGGCACCCTTTGATCTCGGCTTTCAACTGCTCCGGCGTACAGAAGATGTGGGCGTCGTCCTGCGTGAAGCCGCGCGCCCGCATCAATCCATGCGCGACTCCGGAACGCTCGTAACGATAAACCGTGCCGTATTCGGCCAGGCGAACCGGCAGGTCGCGGTACGAATGCTGTCGCGATTTGTAAATCTGGATGTGGAACGGGCAATTCATCGGCTTGAGCCGATACTCTATGCGCTCGTCATCTTCGTCCTTCAGCCCCGGATAGAGCACGTCCTTGTACATCTGCAAATGGCCGGAGATTTTGAACAACTCCGATTGCGTGACGTGCGGCGTATTGACGAATCCGTAGCCGCGGCGATAAAGCTCATCGTTCAGGAACTGCTCGATGATTTTGCGGATCAACGCGCCGTTCGGATGCCATAAGACCAGGCCCGGCCCGATCACGTCGTTGATGCTGAACAGGTCGAGTTCGGGCCCCAGGCGGCGATGATCGCGCCGCTCGGCCTCTTCCTTCTGCCTGACCCACTCGTCGAGTTCTTCCTGTGAGAAGAACGACGTGCCGTAGATCCGCTGCATCTGTTCGCGCGATTCGTCGCCTTTCCAGTGCGCGCCGGCGATCGAGAGCAGCTTGACCGCCTTGATCCTGCCCGTCGAGGGGACATGAGGCCCGAGGCAGAAATCGACGAACGGCGTGCCTTCGATGGTGTAACAACTCACCTGGTCGCCGCCCTTCTCTTCGATCAACTCACATTTGAGTGGCTCGCCCATTTCGGCGAACTTCTTTTCAGCTTCCGCCTTGGGCATGACGACGCGCCGGTATTCGAGATTGCGCTTGATGAAATCCTTCATGCGCTTCTCGATCTTCGGCAGATCTTCGGGCGTGAACCGCTCGCCGTCCGGGCGCTGAAAATCGTAATAAAATCCGCCCTTCGGATCGCCCAGCAGCGCCGGGCCGACGCCGAGTTTCGTGCCAGGATATAGATCGAGCACCGCGGCGGCCAGCAGGTGCGCGGTCGAATGGCGATAGACCTCGAGCGCGTCATCGCCCGATTCGGGCGTGAGCGGCTCCACGCTTTCGTCTTCTTTTACAATGTAGCCAAGATCTACAGGCTCTTCCTGCCTGACGCCGTGACGGTAGAGGCGCGCGGCGATGGCCTTCTTCGCGCTGTCACGGTCCTGCCGCTTCAAAAGATCCAGGGCCGATGGACTCTCTAAATTCGATGATTGCTGATTTTTCTCTTCACTCACTGCTGTCACACTCATTTCTTACTGGACGCGACCTTACAAATGGCCGCGGCCCGAAATTCGAGGGTTGTGGCGCAGCCCGCAAATTCCGTATCTGAAAATTTACTGGTGGACAGTCCCAAAAGCTTCCGAATCAGGATATTCGCTTCAGGTAAGGTCCTACGCCAGCGGTTGCCACGCGGATTGCTGCGACGACGCGTCGGGCGACGCTCGGTCATCGCAGCTACTTAGTTCGATTCGTAAATCGTTTCCGCATAATCAGACAACTCTTCGGGAGCTGACGTTGAACTCGGGCCGAAAATTTCATGCCCGGAATGTACCCAATGAAAATTCAATAGGCTGGAGCGGATTTGAACCGCTGACCCCTACCGTGTCAAGGTAGTGCTCTACCCCTGAGCTACCAGCCTATATACGCATAAGAATATGGCAAATTAGCAAACGGATCGCGAAAATGTCAAGCGCGGCTTAAGGTCGATAGTGGAGCGATTGTCTCTTGCTGCGGGTTGGCTTTGCACACGAACTCGATATGAGTCTTATGGTTATCTTCCTTGAGCCAGCCTTCCAACAGGTTTAGCTGTTCTCACTGATGGCGTAAGATCACGAATTAAGTTTTCATCCACATCTTCTCCTGAGTAAATCCATTTTTCCGATGAGCGATAAGAGCACATTTGCCGAGCTCGCCAATCAAGACGATTTCCAAGCAGAAATACGAATGTAATCCCTAAAAGCGTGAAGCGATATTTCCAGAACTGCATTGTTTGGTCTTTTTCGCCGTATGCCGGTGTAAATGTACTTGAGAGGTCTGCAGACGGAACCACACTAACCCAAACAACGGCGTTTGTGGGAAATGCCGCTTGACCCAATAAGTAGAGTCGCAACT
>DASUFM010000949.1:0-5798 GCA_036274535.1 Blastocatellia bacterium | reverse complement strand
ACAAGCCGCAACGCCACTCCCAAGTCGTGCGCTACGAAGATGAGGATGACAATCTATGAATTTAGCGTGGCCGGACGCCACCCTTGCCTTCCGCAAGGGCCCCCCACACCACCGGCGTGGGAGCAATCAAAATGTTCACTCAACTGATGATGCGTCGCAGCGCGATGTGCCTTGCGCTGGGGCTGTCGTTCGGCGCGGCGTTTGCTCAGACGCCGGTCGTGAGCCAAACAATGCGCGCGCAGTTGACTTCCGCTGAAAGTGAAAGCAAGTCGGTCAAAGGGGATAAACAGGCGGGGAAAGCTGAGAAGGAGAAGCAGGATGCTTCATCTCTGGCGGAAGAGATGCGCGGGATGCGCCAGCTAATCGAGCAGATGCGCCAGACGATCGAACGGCAGGAGGCGCGCATCAGCCAGCTCGAAGCAGAAAAGAGCGCGTCCGCTGCAGGGCCGGCGTCAACAACCGATAAGGCGGCCCCGACGAGCAAGGACACTTCTCCAGCCGCGCCGGGTAGCGGTCAAGCGAAGCCGGCAGGCATCGAGAGCAAGGACACTTCAAATCAAGCCCAGGCGTCCAAGGACGCATCTAAGGACACGTCCAAAGACACGTCTACTTCTAAGGACAATTCAAAACTATCCACTGAAGATCGAGAGACGCTCGATTTCTGGCGCGACACGACGGTCAACCTTACCGTTGACGGTTATTATGGTTACAACTTCAACCGCACGCTCGGCGGCATCAACCTGCTGCGCGCCAACGATGTACTGATCAACAGCTTCAGTTTGAACCAGGCGACTGTCATCCTCGAACAGGCCCCGAACGTCGATGCCGGCCGCAGATTCGGCGCGCGCCTCGACTTGATGTTCGGCCAGGAGACCGAGACCGTGCAGGGCAGCGCTGTCAATGAACTGCGCCCGCAGGTTTATCGCTACATCTGGCAAGCGTATGGGACCTATGTCGCGCCGCTGGGCAACGGCCTGACAGTTGATTTCGGCAAGTTCGCCAGCAGCCTCGGCTACGAGACGAACTACGCGAAGGATAACTTCAACTACTCGCGATCCTATTTCTTTAACTTTCTGCCGTTCTACCACCTGGGCTTCCGCGCGAAGTATCCGGTCAACGACCAACTGACGGTGTTGTATCACCTGGTGAACGGCATCAATCAGTCGGAGGATTTCAACGGCTTCAAGTCACAGCATGTGGCTTTCATGGCTAAGCCGGGCAAGCGCGTTACGGCGCAATTCAACTATTACGTCGGCCAGGAACAGCGCGTTCGAACCTCAATTCTCAATCCAACTTTCCCCGTCTTGCCAACGCAGCCGGGGCTCTCGCCCGTCGAGATCCACCCTGAGGCCCGCGGCCGTTTTCACATACTCGACGCATACGCCACCTTCAACGTGACGGACAAACTGACATTCGCGCTCGAATGTGATTACGTAATCAATCGGGTCTTCCGAAATTCGCCGCCGCTACGCGTAACGGGCGGCGTGGCTTACGCGCGCTACCAGTTCACGCCGCATTTCGCGATGGCCGGGCGGTTCGAATACCTCTCAGATCGCGTCGGTTTATTTAGCGGCCTGGGGCAGGCGCTGAAGGAACACACGCTGACGGCGGAGTACAAATTCGGCGAAGGTTTCCTGCTGCGCGGCGAGTACCGGCGCGATTTTTCCAATCTGCCCTTCTTTCTGACCGACTTTCCCGGCGTGTTAAAGAAGGAGCAGAACACCGCGACGCTCGGTCTGGTCTGGTGGTGGGGGCGCAAAAAGGGGCCATGGTAACAATGAGACGGCCTAAGGTATGAACACCTGCACGCTAATAGATTGGAGGAAGAAGATCGGTTGCGCGCGCCATTGCGGAGATTTGCATAATGCCGCTGGAAATCGCTCTGCCCACCTTTACGAATTATTTACAAACCGCTTACGCCATCCTTATGAGCTCTCCCCTATGCTGACATATGTACGCATCAGCATTTGTACGTCGGAAGGCGCCGCCCCGCCCGGCTGGCGACGCGTGATCGAGCAGGCGCCAATCGCGGGCGCGGCAGCAGGGTTATTCGGCGGCGTCGGGGCGGCGATGAGCAGTGCAGTCTTCACAGGGGCCAGCTGGTTTGTGGCCAACGAAGGCGCGCGGCGCTGGCTTTCGACCGCCTGCGCGATATTGATCTTCCTGACCATCCCGCTCCTGATCATCGGCGGGTTTTGCATGGATTGGCTTGAAAAAAACAATCCAAAACGTGATCCCAAAGCTGCGCGCTACGAGGATGATGAGGAGGAACGGTGAATTTTTCGCGGCCGCGCAAGAACTCCCTGCGTCCTCAAGGATTCATCGCGCGACTGCTCTAAGAGTAATCAACAAGATGGACATACAATTCATCGCGCTTTTAATGTTTCTGCTACTCACTTATTTGCTCTTTCGGAGACCGATTTCGGCGGCGCCGAAACGGCTTCCCACCGAGCTAAACTTTCAGATCGGTCATCATGTTCATTTGACGAGCGAGGCGTTGAGGAAAAAATCCGCGTCATCGCCAAGGCCGAGCGGCCTAAATAGGTCTTTCCCGCGTGACGTCGCGCCGGGACTTGCGCTGATTCCGCTTTTGGGCGTGTTTGCGATGGCGCAATCGCCAGCGGATGCGCGAGTCCAGTTGGCCGTCGCCGGCGATGTCTCCAAGTCTGGTAAGGAAGACAAAGGAGATAGAAAGGATGGCGGCGTGGCAAATAACAGGGCCAAGAATGGTAAGGACAACGCGGAACTGCTCGAAGAGATGCGCCAGATGCGGCAATTGATTGAGCGGCTGGAGGCGCGCGTCAACCAACTCGAAGCGGAAAGGAGCGCGGCGGCGATTAAACCAGCGCTCCCAGCGGCCGAAGTTTCGGACGCGACTGTGGCCGCCCCGAGCGCAACACGCAAGACCGAACAGACGGGCGCGTCGTCAGAAGACGATCGCAAGGCGCTAGACTTCTTCCGCGGCGCGACCATTAGCGGGACCGTTGACGGTTACTACGGCTATAACTTCAACCGCCCTGTCGGGCGTATTAACCTGCTGCGCGCTTACGACGTGTCTAGCAACAGCTTCAGCCTCAACCAGGCTGTCATCTCGGTCGAACGCGCGCCGGACGTCGACGCCGGGCGGCGTTTCGGCATGCGGATGGATGTGATGTACGGCCAGGCGACAGAGACCGTGCAGGGGAATGCGGCCAACGAGCCCAGGCTGCAGGTCTACCGCCCCCTCTGGCAGGTTTATGGCACTTATGTCGCGCCGGTCGGCAACGGCCTGACGCTCGACTTCGGCAAGTTCGCGGGCAGCCTCGGTTACGAGACCAACTTTACGAAGGATAATTTCAACTACTCGCGCGCTTACTTCTTCAACTACTTGCCGTTCTACCACTTCGGATTGCGCGCCAAATACTCGGTCAACGACAAGCTGGCGGTGATGTATCACGTGATGAATGGCGCGCAGCAGTCCGAAGATTTCAACGGATTCAAGTCGCAACAGGTGGCCGCTATTATGACCCCGACCAAGAAAGTCACCTGGCAGGTCAACTACTACTTCGGTCGCGAACAGCGCGACGTGGCGCCGCAGCTCAACCCGACCTTCGCCAGTTTGCCGACCCAGCCGGGGCTTTCGACAGACGTCATCATCCCGTCGCCGAGAGGCAGATTCCATGGTCTAGACAGCTACGCGACCTGGTTGGTCACGGACAAGCTGACTCTGGCGGCGGAGGCCGATTACGTGATCAACCGCGTACAGGAATTCTCCCCGCCGTCCCGCGTGACGGGCGGAGCCGCATATGCGCGCTATCAGTTCACGCCGAAGTTTGCCCTGGCCGGGCGCGCCGAGTACCTCTCGGATCGCGGCGGCCTCTTCAGCGGCGTCACGCAGGCTTTGAAGGAGACGACCTTGACGACCGACTACAAGCTGGCCGACGGGCTTCTGATGCGCGGCGAGTGGCGGCGTGATTTTTCAAACCAGCGGTTCTTCCTGACCGACGCGCCCGGTGTTCTCAAGAAGGGGCAGCAGACGGCGACGCTCGGCCTCGTCTGGTGGTTCGGTAAGGAAGGCAGTTGGTAACCATAAGGCTTAGGAGCGTTTTTGGAGGGGCTATGCTCGACGTGATTTTCCTGGCTGCGACATTACTCTTTTTCCTGCTCTCGCTCGCTTACGTTCGCGGCTGCGAGAAGCTCTAAGGGGGGATTCACTATGAGTTGGGAAGCGATCGCCGGTGTCGCGGTCTCCGCGTTACTGATGATTTATTCGGTCTACGCTTTACTCAAACCTGAGAGGTTCTGAGATGACAATCAACGGATGGTTACAAATCCTGTTCTTTTTCGCGCTGATCCTGGCGGTCACAAAACCTCTCGGCATCTTTATGGCGCGAGTCTTCAACCGCGAGCGGACTTTTCTCGATCCTGTGTTGCGGCCCGTCGAGCGGCTGATCTATCGCCTGACCGGCGTGGACGAGCGGCGAGAGATGCGATGGACGGAATACGCCACGGCGATGTTGATCTTCAGCGTCGTTTCGATGGTGGTGTTATATGCAATGCAGCGGTTGCAGGCATATCTGCCCTTCAACCCGGAAAAGCTCGCCAACATCGAGCCAAGTTCGTCCTTCAACACGGCGGCATCATTCACTACGAACACCAACTGGCAGAGTTACGTGCCGGAAGTGACGATGAGCTATCTGACGCAGATGGCCGGGTTGGCTTATCACAACTTCGTTTCGGCGGCGGTCGGCATCGCGCTGGCCATCGCCTTCATCCGCGGCATCGCGCGGCGCGAGCGGGACACGCTCGGCAACTTCTGGGTGGACATGACGCGCGCCACGCTCTGGGTTTTGCTGCCTTTCTGCCTGGTCGGCGCTCTACTGCTGGCCGCCGATGGCGTGCCGCAGAACCTCAAGCCTTACACGGTCGCCAAGATCATCGACCCGCAGAAGGTCGAGAAGACGGACGCCGACGGCAAGACCATCACCGAGACTGTGACCGAGCAAAAGATCGCCCAGGGCCCGGTCGCCTCACAGGAATTCATCAAGGAGTGGGGGACGAACGGCGGCGGCTTTTTCAACGCCAACAGCGCGCACCCGTTCGAGAACCCGACGCCTTTCACAAATTTGCTTGAGATGTTCGCGATCTTCGCCGTCTCGGCTGGGCTGACCTACACGCTGGGCCGGATGACCGGCTCGCAGAAGCACGGATGGGCGGTCTTCGGCGCGATGGCGGCGCTCTTTTTCGCCGGAATCCTCGTCTGCTACTGGGCGGAGGCCCGAGGCAATCCGCTCTTCCCGGCGGGCGTTGATCAGACCACAACCGCGATGCAAGCCGGCGGAAACATGGAAGGTAAAGAGACGCGTTTCGGGATCGCCAACTCCGCGCTCTGGGCTACAGTCACGACGGACGCTTCCTGCGGCGCGATCAACTCCTGGCACGATTCATTCACTCCGCTCGGCGGCATGGTCCCGCTGACCAACATCCTGCTCAGCGAGGTGATCTTCGGGGGCGTCGGCGCAGGGATGTACGGCATCCTGATCTACGTCATTCTGTCTGTCTTCATCGCCGGGCTGATGGTGGGGCGCACGCCGGAGTACATGGGCAAGAAGGTCGAGGCTTACGACGTGAAGATGGCTATGCTCAACGTGCTGATCTTCCCGATCACGATCCTGGTCTTCACGGCCATCTCTTCGGTCTCGCCCGGATTCGGGACCTCGCAGCTCAACAACGCGGGGCCGCACGGGCTGTCCGAAATTCTTTACGCCTTCACTTCTGGCGCCGGCAACAACGGATCGGCGTTCGCAGGGATTTCGGCG
>DASUFM010000948.1:0-4761 GCA_036274535.1 Blastocatellia bacterium | reverse complement strand
GCCGGGCGGTGGCGAAGTAAACGTCCGATTCTTTCTCTATCTGGTCCTCCAGCGCCTTCTTCGCCGTAGCCTGTCTGGCTTCGTCTATCTCAACACCGGCGCGGGCGGCGGCTTCGCGTTTGATGATGTCCATCACGCCGGCCAATTGTTGTCCGCCCATCACCGCGATGCGGTGGTTGGGCCAGGTGAAGAGGAATCGCGGGTCGTATGCGCGGCCGCACATCGCGTAATTGCCCGCGCCGTAACTGCCTCCGATCATCAAAGTGATGGCGGGCACGGTCGAATTCGAGACCGCGTTGATCAGTTTCGCGCCGCTGCGGATGATTCCCTGCTCTTCATAACTGCGCCCGACCATGAAGCCCGTGATGTTCTGCAGGAACAACAACGGAATGTTCTGCTGGTTGCAGAGTTGAATGAACTGCGCGCCTTTCTCCGCGGCTTCGGAGATCAGGACGCCGTTGTTACCCAGAACGCCGATCAGAAAGCCGTGAACCCGCGCCCAGCCGGTAACGAGCGTCGCGCCGTATTGGGCTTTAAACTCCTCGAACTTCGATCCGTCGGCGATTCGCGCAATCACTTCTTTGACATCGAATGGGATGCGAACGTCTGACGAGACGACGCCAAGAAGTTCGTCTGGCGGGTAGAGAGGTTCCTCCGTCCCTGCTCGCGGCGGCGGCGGTTTCGGTTCGAAATGAGCGACAATATCGCGGGCGATCCGCAGGGCGTCGAGTTCGTCTTCTGCCAGGTAATCCGACAAACCGGAAGTCCTGGAATGCATTTCGGCGCCGCCCAATGATTCTTCGTCTACGATTTCGCCCGTGGCCATCTTCACCAGCGGCGGCCCGCCTAGAAAGACCTTTGCCTGATTCTTCACCATCACTACGTAATCGGACATTCCCGGCAGATAGGCGCCGCCCGCCGTCGAATTGCCGAAGACGACCGAAACGCTCGGTATCCGGGCTTTCGAGCGGCGGGTAATCTCTTTGAAGCCCGCTCCGCCGGGAACGAAGATTTTGCTCTGAACGGGAAGATCGGCTCCCGCCGATTCGACCAGCGTGATAGTGGCAAGATGATTCGTCGCGGCTATCTCGGCCAGGCGCGCGTTCTTGCGCTGGCCAATCTCGCTGACCGCGCCGCCTTTGACCGTGGCTTCGTTGGCGATGATCAGACATTGGCGGCCTGAAACGAGCCCGACTCCTCCGACCACTCCCGCGCCGATAAATTCGTTCTCCATCTCGTGACCGGCTAAAGGCGCGATTTCGAGAAAGTACGAACCTTCGTCGAGCAGCATCTCCACGCGCTCACGCGGCGGCAGTTTGCCCCGGGCCAGATGGCGTTTGACGTACTGTTCGCCGCCGCCGAGCGTGGATTTCTTCAGCTCGCTTTTCAGCTTCTCGACGGCGGCAAGATTAGCGGCGTAGTTCCCGCGAAATGATTCCGAGTTTTTATCGACAAGAGATTTAATCGGTCGCATTTCATTCGAATCCAACGACGCCGTTCAGGCGTCATAAGTTATGCAAACATTGACAGCATTGGGATTTTCGGGGACAGTAAGCAACGCGATTCCGCTTGTCAAGATTACTAACAATCAGGCATTTTTCTCGAGAGATAAAGTCATTCAATGTCTTTTACTTCCATTACTTCGCTCAACATGGGGTTCGTGCGCGCGGCTTTCGTTTTCGCGGCGGTTGCGCTGCTCGGCCTTTCCGCCAACGCTCAACAACGTCCGGCGCAACCCGCTCAGGAAAAACCCAGCAACGAAAAGGCTGGCGAACTCGAAAACAAACAGCCGGAAGCTAACAAACGCGTCGAGTTGAACCTGCTCGGTAAAACAGACGCTGCCGCCGGTGAAAGCCGCCGCAACGAAAACATCCAGTTCAATCTGGTCAATAACAACGCGCTGAAAGATTTGAACGTCAGGCTCGGCACAACGGCCACTATAGTACGCGAATTCGAGCCGGCCAACGGTTATTTCGGCGCCGAATTCGGCAACGCGCCGAAATCATCAATTACGATTCCCCCGGCCATCAGATCCGGCTTTCACGGCCGGCTGTACGAAACGCATCAAAATAGCGTCACAACCGCGCGATCTTTCTTTCAGGTCGGCGGCGTGAAACCGTCGCGAGAAAACGATTACGGCTTCAATTTCGGCTTAGACGCATGGCGAGGCGCCAAAGTTTTCGTCGATGCTTCACAACAGAAAATTCGCGGCAGCGTCAACGGGAACGTGCTTGTCCCGAGGCCGGACGAGCGCACGCCGCTTACGATAGATCCCGCCATTCGGGCCGTGGTCGCCAGGTTTCTGAACGCGTACCCTGAAGAACTCCCGAACCGCACCGACATTGACCCGCGCGCGCTGAACACCAACGCGCCACAGTCAATCGACAACAATCAGGCGAATATTCGTCTTGATCAAAGCCTCGGAAGCAAAGACGCCGTCGCGCTGCAATACCAGTTCACGTCACAGAGCGTAGAGGCGTTCCAGCTAGTGGCCGGTCAGAACCCCGACACCGATACGAAATCGCATCTGGCGCGAATCATCTGGACGCGTAGTTGGAACGCAAAGACGATCACGAGTTTTTCCCTCAGCTACGACCGGTTGACCTCTCTGCTGAGGCCTGATGAGAACGCCGTCGGGCCGTTCGTCTCTCCGTCAGGATTGACCAGCCTTGGGCCGGACGGGACCATTCCACTGGACCGCGCGCAGAATCAGATTCGAACGGCGGCGAGCATTCGCCATACGGAGGGCGCGCACGATTGGTCTGCCGGGTTCGGCCTCACGCGCCGCCAGGTCAACGGCGTTGAGACGGACGTGCATCGCGGCTTCTTCTCATTCGCGAACGATTTCGGCGTGGACGCCGTTACGAATCTGCGGATGGGCAGGCCGTCGCAATATATAGCTTCCGTAGGCGATGTTCATCGAGGTTTCCGATTGTGGGAAGCGCAGCTTTACGCGGGCGACAGGTTCCAGGTCAATCGGCGGCTGAATTTACTTTACAGCCTGCGCTGGCAGCCGACGACAAAACCGACCGAGGTCAACAACCTCAATGTAATTCCTTACGACAGCGACTGGAACAATCTCGCGCCGGCCTTCGGATTCGCTTACCGGCTGGCGAAGAACCTGGGCGTTGTGCGGGGAGCCTACGGGACGCATTTCGGCGAGATTTTTTTCGTAACATATCAACAACTACGCTTCAGTCCGCCGCTCAACAACAAGATCGTCGTGACCGCTCCCAATCTGCTCGATCCGCTTGGAACGGGGGCAACCGGGGCAACCGGGGCGCCCGGGGCCGGCGGCCAGCTTCCCTTCGGCCGCCCGACAATTTACGCGCTGGCCCCTGAACTGGCCACGCCCTATTCGCACCAATACAACCTGAGCTGGGAGCCGGACTGGAACAAGAACGCGCGTTTGCAATTCGGCTACGTCGGCAGCCGCTCGCACAAATTGTTTTCGATGTGGTATCTGAACCGCGCGCATCCGGCGGCGGGCATTCCACAAACGACGGCGACGATCAACCAACGCCGCCCCGATCCGAACATCGCCGATTATCGGCTGGTAGTAAACGGGTCCCGCGGTTATTTCGACGCCGCGCGAGTTTCGCTCGTCCTGCCAGGATGGAAGGGGTTGAATGTTGACGCTTCGTACTGGTTCAGCAAAGCAATGGACCTGGGCAGCAGTTACACCAACACGGCTAATGAAATCGATTCGCGTAAGGGCCGCAGCCAGGATGAATTTGAAACGCAACGCGATATGAAAGGGCCGAGCGATTTTGACCAGACGCACGCGTTTTTGTGGCGCGCCGGCTACCTGGTCCGCGCAACGAAGCTCCCACGCGCTATGTCGGCGTTCATCGATGGATGGAACATTTCGACCGTGGTCCTGGTCAAAACCGGCATCCCGTTCAATATCGCCTCGGGCTCCGACGCTCCCGGCTTCGGCAACGTCGACGGCAACGGCGGCGACCGCCCGAACCTGATCGCCCCCACGATTCTGGGCCGCACAATCGCCGATCCCGACACGTCCAGACAGTCGCTGCCACGATCGGCGTTTCAATACATGAATCCGACCGACGCGCGCGGCAACCTGGGCCGGAACGTCTTCCGCAAAGGCCCGATCCACAATGTCAACGCGTCGCTTCAGCGGTCGTGGGGATTCAAAAAAGATTTGAGGTTTACATTCCGCGCGGAATCAATCAACCTCTTCAACACGCCCCAATTCGCGGAGCCGGGATTCGAGCTGTCAAACCCGAACTTCGGCGCAATTACCAATACACTGAACGAAGGGAGAACTTTCCGATTCACGTTGCAGATCGGATGGTAAATTATGAAAAAGAAGATCAACGTTGCAATGATCGGTTATCAATTTATGGGTCGCGCCCACAGCAACGCCTGGCGGCAGGTCTCGCGCTTCTTCGACACTCCGGTCGAGCCGGTGATGAAAGTCGTCTGCGGCCGCAATGAAGACGCTGTCAGGAAGGCCGCCGGCGAGCTCGGATGGGAAGAATACGAGACCGACTGGCGGCGGGTCATGGAGCGCGACGACATAGACCTGATCGACATCTGCTCGCCCGGCGACGCCCACAAGCCGCAGGCCATCGCGGCGGCCGAGGCGAAAAAAGTCGTCTTCTGCGAAAAGCCGCTGGCCAATACGCTGGAAGAAGCCGAAGAGATGCTCGACGCAGTCAAAAAGAACGGCGTCATTCACATGATCTGCCACAACTACCGCCGCGCGCCGGCCGTCACGCTGGCCAAACAGATGAT
>DASUFM010000947.1:0-6574 GCA_036274535.1 Blastocatellia bacterium | reverse complement strand
GGCTGACCGGGTCCTGTAACGGTTGTCCGGCTTCCAGTCAGACGCCGGCCGAAGGCGCAGAAGAATCGATTCGCGAACACTGCCCTGAGATCACCACAATCCATTTAATCATAAGCAGGCGCCAGCCGGCGGCTTTATTTTATCGGCCACTTCGCCGCGGGCGCCGCCCCCTCCAAAGGCTGGACCGCCGTTTGCAAGCTGGATGAGATTCCCGACGGCGGGGCCCTGGAGCTCGCATCCGTTAAATCCGTGGTTCCTTCCGCCTGAATACGCAATTCGAAAACGCTTCAAATGACCGAAAGCTTTCAAAACCTGGTCGCCGAGCGAATCACCGTGCGGGGTCTGGTGCAGGGCGTCGGTTTTCGCCCCACGGTCTGGCGGTTGGCGCGGTTGTATAACATTCGTGGCCATGTCGCGAATAACGGCGAGGGCGTGGAAATACTGGCCTGCGGAAAGACCGAAGACCTTGAGCGATTCATCGCCGCTTTGAAAACGGAACCGCCGCCGCTGGCGAGAGTGGATCAGGTGAACCGCAGTCCTATCGCTGGTCCTGTGGGGCCATTGATTAGCGAGGCAGGATTCACCATTGAAGAGAGCGCCGCGACGGCCGTCCGAACCGGCGTCGCGCCGGACGCGGCGACCTGTGACGATTGCCGCGCTGAAATCCTGGACCCTTTCGCGCGCCGCTTTCGTTACCCGTTCACGAACTGCACTCGCTGCGGGCCGCGCCTGACCATTATTCAAAGCATTCCATACGATCGCCGCAATACGACTATGGCGGCTTTCGCGTTATGCGCGGAATGCGAGCGCGAATATCGCGATCCGGCGGATCGCCGCTTCCACGCGCAGCCCGTCGCCTGTCATGTCTGTGGGCCGCGCGCCTGGATAGAGCGGGCCGACGGCAGGCCGTTCGCGGGCGATGCGCTGACGGCGCTGGATGAAGTTGACGCCGCCTGTTCGTTGTTGCAGCGAGGCAAGATTGTCGCCGTCAAGGGCGTGGGCGGATTCCAACTGGCCTGTGACGCTTTGAACGATGATACCGTCGCGCGCCTGCGTTCGCTCAAGCGGCGTGAACGCAAGCCTTTTGCGTTGATGGCGCGTGATCTCGACGTCGCCCGTAAATACTGCGCCGTCGGCGAAATCGAGGCGGAACTGTTGCAGAGCCCGGCGTCGCCGATCGTGATTCTGCCGGCGAACGGGGGCGACAGCGTCGCGCAGAGCGTTGCTCCCGGCGTCAGGACTCTGGGCGTTATGTTGCCGAATTCTCCGCTGCATCATCTGTTGCTGAGGCGCATGGATAGTCCCATCGTGTTGACTTCCGGCAATCTCAGCGACGAACCGCAATGCATCGATAATGACGAAGCGAAACGCCGGCTCGGCGGCGTCGCGGAATATTTCCTGATCCACAGCCGCCCCGTCGCGCGGCGCGTGGACGATTCTGTCGTGAAGGTAATGGCCGGCGAACCGCGGATGTTGCGCCGCGCCAGGGGCTATGCGCCCGCGCCGCTGGCGCTGCCCGAAGGGTTCGACTCCGCGCCACGGATTCTGGCTTTCGGCGGAGAATTGAAGAACACTTTCTGTCTGGTTCGCGACGGCGAGGCCATTATGTCGCAGCACGTCGGCGACCTCGAAGACGCTCTGACGCAGGAGGATTACCGCCATAACATAAGACTATACGAGACACTTTACGATCACTCGCCGCAATTGCTCGCCTGCGATCCGCACCCGGAGTATCTGTCTAGCAAGCTGGCGAGGGAACTCTCCGAGAGAAACGGTCTGCCGATTGTTGAAACGCAGCACCATCACGCGCACATCGCCGCCTGTATGGCTGAAAACGGCCTGCCGCTGGACTCTTCGCCGGTCATCGGCGTCGCGCTGGACGGGCTCGGTTTCGGCCGCGAAGACGAGCTGTGGGGCGGGGAATTTCTGTCGGCCGATTATCGCGGCTACAGGCGGCTTGCCTCTTTCAAGCCGGTGGCGATGCCGGGCGGCGCGCAGGCCATACGCGAACCCTGGCGCAACCTTTACGCGCACCTGATGGCTGAGATGGGATGGGCGCGGCTGGCTATGAACTACGCCGAATTGGATATGTTCCGCTTTCTTGAATCGAAGCCACGCTCACTGCTCGACCAGATGATCGCGCACGGCGTCAATTCGCCGCTTGCCAGCTCCTGCGGCCGCCTGTTTGACGCCGTCGCCGCCGCTGTAGGCCTCTGCCGCGAACATGCGGCGTACGAAGGACAGGGCGCAATCGAACTCGAGGCCGTCGTGGATGAGGCCACCCTTCGTGAAGAAGACGATCTGCTGGCTTACCCGTTCGCCATTCCGCGGATGAAAGGATCGAACCGGCCGTACATCGAACCGCTGCCGATGTGGCGGGCGTTGCTGGGAGATCTGATTCTGGCCACGCCGCCGCCCGTGATCGCCGCGCGCTTTCACAAAGGGCTGGCCATAGTCATTACGCGGATGACCAGTCAGCTCAGCCGCTATGAATGCGGCGATTCGCCGGTTAAGACAGTCGCGCTGTCAGGCGGCGTCTTTCAAAACAAGATCTTACTGGAGCAGGTCACTGCGCGCCTGGCGCGGTTGGAATTCAACGTCCTGACCCATCGCCTGATACCTGCCAATGACGGCGGTCTCGCGCTGGGCCAGGCCGCGATCGCCGCCGCCCGATTCATATAGAAGCGCAGACATGGATTGATGCGATGAGCGCTTTCGGACAGACAGGAGATATCGGAGCGGTCAACAATTCTCCATTTTCAATTTTCAATTCTCTATTCTCAGGCGGAAAAAAGGATTCTTTCCGGCCTGAGGATAGAGAATGAAAGTGGTTACAAATCGAATTGATTTCAGTATGGCTAATAATTCCGCGCTGCAATCGCTATATCCATTTCTGCACGGTTCGCGCCAGGACGCGGGCCGCGTTGACGAGGCCCTGCTCGAATCCGTCAGGCAAAAATCCAGAGACAGCCTGGCGGTCAAGGAAGCCTTCTTCAAAGACGGCGCTGCGCAGGTGGTCGAAGTCGCCCGCGCCCTCGCGAAAGTGTTCGAAAGCTGCGGGAAACTTTTCACGATGGGGAATGGCGGTTCGAGTTGCGATGCGGCGCACATCGCCGTCGAATTTCTGCATCCGGTGACTGCCGGACGGCCCGCCATGCCGGCAGTCAACCTGGGCGCCGATATCGCGATGATCAGCGCCGTCGGCAATGACGTTGGATTCGATCACGTCTTCGTACGGCAATTGATCGCCCATGCGCGGCGTGGCGACGCGCTGATCGGCGTTTCGACCAGCGGCAATTCCGATAATCTGTTGGCGGCTTTCGCCAGGGCGAAGGAGATGGGGCTGTTGACCATCGGGTTGGCCGGCGGCGGCGGGGGGAAGATGAAAGAGAGCCGCTATCTGGATTATTGCCTGGTGGCGCCGAGCGACAGCGTCCATCGGATTCAGGAATGCCACGTGGCGATCTATCACATCCTATGGGACCTGGTTCATACGCTGCTGGCGGATAAACGCGGCGGGCTCGCCGCGGAGGGACAATCATGAAGTATGTTGACGAATTCCGCGATCCGGTCAAGGCGCAGGTTCTGCTCAAAGAGATAAGTCAACTGGTCTTGCGCATCGGGGCCGGGCGGCGGCGGCCGCTACAGTTTATGGAAGTGTGCGGCGGGCACACGCATTCGATCTTCCGCTACGGTCTGAAGCAGATGCTGCCGCCCGAAGTCGAATTCGTTCACGGGCCCGGCTGCCCGGTCTGCGTGCTGCCGATGGGCAGGGTCGATGACTGTATCGCCCTGGCCGAACGCCCGGAAATCATCTTCACCACTTTCGGCGACGCCATGCGCGTGCCCGGCTCCAAGCAGAGCCTGTTGCAGGCCAAAGCCGCGGGCGCTGACGTGCGGATGGTTTATTCGCCGCTTGACGCGCTCAAGCTGGCGCAGGCGAACCCGCATCGTGAAGTGATTTTCTTCGGACTCGGTTTCGAGACGACCATGCCGAGCACAGCGCTGACATTGCTTCAAGCGAAAAAAGACGGGGTTCGCAACTTCTCGCTCTTCTGTAATCACATCACGATCATTCCGACGATCAAAGCGATTCTGGATTCGCCGGAACTGCGACTGGACGGATTCCTGGGACCCGGTCACGTCAGCATGGTGATAGGCGTTGAGCCTTACGATTTCATCGCGCGCCACTACCGTAAGCCGATAGTCATCGCCGGTTTCGAACCGCTCGACATTCTTCAATCGGTATGGATGCTGCTCAGGCAACTTGCCGAGGGGCGCTGCGAAGTCGAAAACCAGTACGCCCGCGTAGTCGCAAGCGACGGCAACAGCGCCGCCCTGGCCGCGGTCAATGAGGTCTTCGAACTGCGTGAATTCTTTGAATGGCGCGGTCTCGGCTCGATCGATCATTCAGGCGTCCGTGTCCGTGAGGCTTACGCCGAATTCGACGCCGAGAGGAAATTCCCGCTCCCGAATCTGAAAATCGCCGACCCGAAATCCTGCCAGTGCGGCGAAGTTTTGAAAGGCGTCATCAAGCCGCAGCAATGCAAGGTCTTCGGCTCCGCCTGCACGCCGCAAACCCCACTGGGCGCATTGATGGTCTCCTCGGAAGGCGCCTGCGCCGCGTATTACAACTTCGGGCGAATTGACCTTTCGGGAGTGATGAAAAACGCTACGATTGAAGGGAGGGCGTCTGTATGACCGCGCCGTTCGTCTGTTCGGTACCGTTGGAGGACATGTGGAGCGGCCGCGGGAAAGTGCGCGATACGACTATCACACTGGCGCACGGCTCCGGAGGCAAGGCCATGCGAGATCTGATTCAGGACGTGATTCTGGGCGCCTTCGATAATCCGTTGCTGGCGCCGCTGGAAGATCAGGCCGTGGTCGGACTCGACAGTCTGGCCAGCCATGGGGATCGGCTGGCGTTCACGACCGACACTTATGTAGTCCATCCGCTCTTCTTTCCGGGCGGCGACATCGGCAAACTCGCAGTCAACGGCACAGTCAACGATCTGGCGATGAGCGGCGCGTCTCCGCTCTATCTGTCATGCGGACTGGTGTTGGAAGAAGGATTGCCGGTCGAGACGCTGCGCCGCGTGGCGGCGAGCATGCGCGAGGCCGCCGATCTCGCCGGCGTATCGGTAGTCACAGGCGACACCAAAGTCGTAGAGCGAGGCTCGGCGGACAAGCTCTTCATTAACACCGCCGGCGTCGGCGTCGTTCCCGCCGGCGTCAATATCTCGGCTTCGCGCGCGATGCCCGGCGACAGGGTGATTGTCAACGGCTGCCTCGGCGACCACGGTTGCGCCATTCTGATGGCGCGCAACGAACTGGCGCTCGAAACCGACGTCGAAAGCGATTGCATGCCGCTCGCGGGTCTTGTGCAAACCATGCTCGCGGTCTGCCCCGATATTCACTGCCTGCGTGACGCCACGCGCGGTGGGCTGGCGACGGTCTTAAATGAATTCGCGCAATCATCGCGCGCGGGCATCCGCATAGACGAAACGGCGCTGCCGGCGCGAGAGACGGTGCGCGGCGCCTGCGAGATCCTGGGGCTGGACCCCCTCTATCTGGCCAACGAAGGCAAACTGGTCGCGATCGTTCCTGCCGAATCCGCCGATCGATTGGTGGAAGCGATGCGCCGCCATCCGGCAGGGCGGGAAAGCGCGATTATCGGAGACGTTCTGGAATCGCCGGCCGGCGTCGTCATGCTCAACACAGGCTTCGGCGGCGGCCGCATAGTCGATCTGCTTGTGGGCGAGCAACTGCCTCGCATCTGTTAATGTTCCGCCGGCAAAGCCCAATGAAGTTGGACATTGCCAATTGCCCATTGCCAACTGCCCATTGTTTCGCAGGCAGGTTCTTACCCAATATTTTCCCCTGCCATTCAATTGGCAATGCGAAATGGGCAATTGGCAATGTAATCATATGCTATATGCGCGAACTGGGAATCACACGCAGCTTTGTCGCTATCTGCTTGAAGCATGCGGGCCGCCGCGCCTGGCGTTTGCGCCGCTAGCGGAAAGTAATTCGATCGATTCGCTACTGATGCCTCACGAAAAATAAAAGATGCCCGCCCGATTATAAAAACAACGGATTAGTTCATGTTCTGTTCGTGACCGATAGTTATTCGGCAATGTTTTCGGTCGCCGGTAATATGCCGTGACTTCCCGCAACATTCTCCATTGAGACAATACGGAGTCTAGATTGATCGACTCGATCAATCTAGCGTCGTACCGTCGCAAGACCTTCGACTTAAACAGGGAGAAGACGGAGGAAATTACGGTGTGGTCGATAATAATCAATGCTTTGGAACTGAGCGCGGAACACGCCAACCAATACAACCAACACATCAGCCATCACAGGAAAGGAAAGCAAAACATGTACAAACATTTCATCTTGCTTGCGCTGTCGATAGCGCTTATTTCGTCGTTCGTTCTGGCGGGAGTCACTCCGCAAAAAGGAAAAGCCAGAGTAGAGGCGGGCAAAGTCAAGGAAGCGCGGGTTAAAACAACAGACCCTTCGGGGTGCCCGTCCCCGCGCCCCAGGAACAGAGGGTGCTCGGTCGCATGCA
>DASUFM010000946.1:0-17624 GCA_036274535.1 Blastocatellia bacterium | reverse complement strand
GTACCAGAAGCGATCCCCGGTCTCCAGCCAATGCGGAGTGACCGAAGTGTCGAAGACCAGTTTGCCGACCTTCTGCGAAGTCCAACGCGCGGCCAACTCATAATTGGCTTTCCGCCCACGGTTGTCCTGATCGGGGTTCTGCGCCTTAATGTCCTGAGCCAGCAGGCCGGCTGGCGTTAAAACCAGGCTGAAACACAGCGCGACGACGAACAGACGCCGGACGTGGCGATTTCGATTATGACGATGCCGCATAGGATGGTTCCTCCTGATGTTTTAGGATGAGTGGAAATTACAGCCTCGGCTCTGATTACGGATCGCCGCAATGCGGGGTTACAGCATTTCTGTGTTATGCTGCGCCGCCTCGATTATTCGCGTCGCAAAGTTTCCATGGGAACACGTTCCTGTCTCAGGCGTCTTATCAGTGCGCCGTGCATCAATTCGCTGTCCGATTCAGTCAGCGCCCCGAGCGGCGGCGAGCGCTGTCCGTAATGAGGCGCGCTCGCTGCGCCGATCCAATCCGGGAGGAAAAAACCATGAAATTTCGCCGTCCTGTTCTAAACGCCCTTCTCTGCTTCGCGGCCATATCAACATTGCTTTTGAGCAGTCCCGCGGGAACATTCGCGCAGGACATTCCCGATTACGAAGCCGAATTCAAACGCGCCGCCGAGCTGGTTCAGGCGAACAAAATGATAGAGGCGTCGCCACTCCTCGAGAAACTGCATGCGGCCAAACCGGATGACGCTGTTGTTCTCGAACTTCTCTCCTACGTTATCTCCGCGACCGCGGTGGTAGAGAAAGATCCTGTGAAGCGTAAAAAGGATTTTCTGCGCGCGCGATCGCTGGCCGGGCGCGCGAAAGAGCTGGGTCGCAACACCCAGCTCGTCCAACTGATCCTTGAACAAATTTCGCCGGACGGAATGTGGGGCGGGCAGCCGGCGCCCGAGAAGCGCACTCCCGCGGAGGACGCGTTAATGGAGGGCGAAGAGGCTTTCACCAAAGGCGAGATGGATCTCGCTATCGAACATTACGAGCGCGCGCTGAAACTCGACCCGAAACTTTATGACGCCCCTCTCTTTATCGGCGACGCTTATCACAAGATGGGCAAGAACGATAAGGCCTACGAAAGCTATGCGCGCGCCGTCGCCATCGATCCCGACCGTGACACTGCTTACCGCTATTGGGGAAACGTGCTGATGCGCGAGGACAAATTGAAAGAGGCCAAAGAGAAACTGATCGAGGGCGTGATCGCCAATCCCTACACCAGACTGACGTGGCAGTTTTTAGCGAATTGGGCCGAGCGCGGCAATGTTCAACTCGGCCATCCGCGCGTCGATATCCCGACTTCCTCGGTACAGAGGAAAGACGACAAGAACGTCGAGATCCTTCTCAACCCTTCGGAAAAGAAGGATGGAACAGAAGCTTGGACGATGTATAGCATCGCGCGCGCCGCCTGGATGACCGAGGAGAAATTCTCCAAAGAGTTCCCGAATGAAAAACAATACCGCCACAGTATGCGTGAAGAGTCCGACGCGCTCCGCCTGACGGCCGAAATGGTTCTGGAGCAATTGAAGAAGGGAACGCTCAAGGAAGCCTCTCTCGATGTGTCAATCGCCAATCTATTGAAGCTGCATCGTGACGGCTTGCTCGAGGTCTATGTGCTGTTCGTCAAAGCCGACGAAGGAATCGCCCGCGATTACGCCGAATACCGCAAGAACAACCGCGACAAGCTGCGGCGTTATTTGAACGAATATGTCACAGCGGGGAAATAGGCGCGAATACAGTACGGGGAGCGTCAGCGACCTGAGCATTGATCAGCAAGCCTTCCGACCAATGCTCAGGTCACTTACGCTCCCCGTACTGTTTCCAGGTTGAGCTTTCTATGACTTCCCGCCGCTCAACACCAGGCTCTCAATGAAGAACTCCATCATGCGATCCTGCCTCAGGCCGGAGTGTCCGATGTCGGGCCCGACCTGGACCTCGAAGCTCTTGCCGGCTTTTTGCAGCGCCTGGATGAGCTGCATGGAGTTGTTCGGGTGGACGTTGTTATCCGCGGTGCCGTAATAGATCATCAGGCGGCCTTTCAGCTTGTCGACGTAATTCATGGCGTTGCCGGCTTCGTAGCCTTCCTTGTTTTCCTGCGGGATCCACATATAACGCTCGGTGTAGATGGTGTCGTAGTGATACCACGACGTCACGGCGGAAGAGGCCGAAGCGGCCTGGAAGACGTCGGGATAGCGCAGAAGAAGCATCGCGGAAGAGTAACCGCCGTAAGACGAGCCGAAGACGCCGACCCGGTTCTTGTCGACGTAAGGGCGGCTCCAGAGCGATTTGACGCCCGCCGCCTGATCGTCCATTTCAACCACGCCGAGTTTCATGTAGATGGCGTCGAGGAACTTTTTGCCGCGCCCGCCCGCGCTGCGCGAATCGAGCGCGACGACCAGGAATCCATATTCGGTGAGCGGGTTCGGCAGCGTGAAGCTTTCGCGCGCGGCATTGGTGGCCGGGCCCGCGTAGACGCTGAGCAGCAGAGGATATTTTTTGTTCGGATCGAAGTTGGAAGGGAAATGGAGCATCCCGTACAAATCCGTAACGCCGTCCGCGGCCTTGTATTTGATCAACTCCACGCGCTTCAGGCCGAGCTGATCATATTTTGTCGTGTCGCTCTCCGCCACTGTTTCGACGGCGCGGCCATCCGCATCCATCAATCGCGTGACGGGCGGCGAATCGTGCGTTTGCGCCACGTCAATGAAGTGTTTACTGTCGGGCGCGACGTCCACCGTGTGATTGAAGGCCGGATCGGTAAGCCGTTTGTCGCCTTTGCCGTCCAGTCCGACGCGGTGCAGTTGCAGCTTCATATGATTGTCGCCGCTGCGCGCCATGTAGTAGAGGGTTCCGGCCGCTTCATCCACGCCCACGATGTTGGCGACCTCGAATTGATGATTGGTCAGCGTCGCCAGCGGTTTGCCGCTCAGATCGTACAGGTAGAAATTGCGCCACCCCGTGCGCTCCGAAGCCCAGATGAATCTTTTGCCGTCATTCAGGAACCGTATCGCCGGATGATTCTCGGTCCAGCTCGGCAGCCACTCTTCGTGAACGATGACCCGGCATTTGCCGGTCTCGGGATTGCAGGCCGTAAATTCCATGACGTTCTGCCGCCGGTTGGTCCGGTTGCAGAGTAATTCGCTTCCGTCAGGCGACCATGAAACGTTGTAGACATAATGGCCGACCACGGAATTGTCGAATGGCTTTCCGTCGCGCGTATCTACCCGAACGGTCTTCTTCGTCGCGACGTCGTAAATGAACAGATCGGCTATCGGATTCGGCGCGCCCGCTTTCGGATAAGCCTCGATGTCCATCTTGCTCTGAAGCCTGGTCTGATCGAGTTGCAGAAAGTAATCGGGGACGGGACTTTCATCGAAGCGATAGAAGGCGATCTTTTTGCTGTCGGGCGACCACCACATGGCCGTATTCTGGTCTAGTTCCTCGCCGTAAACCCAGCTCGCCGTGCCGTATTTGACGCGCGTTTTCTCACTGCCGTCCGTAGTGATGGCGACCTCTCCGCCGCCGGAGGCGTCGCTCAGCCACAGATTGCGGTCGCGGTAGAAGGCTTTCAGCTTTTCATCAGGCGATTTGGACGAATTATATTGCCGCCCTCGCTCAGGGCCGCCTCCACGGCGGCGTCCTCCAAATGGGCCGGACGCCGTCGTGTCGTTGTCTCCGGTCGGCGCCACTTCGACCTTCGTCCTGCCGCCGATTTCGTAGCGCCACGCTTTGCCATCCTTGCGATATTCAAACGCCCTGCCGCCGTCTTTCCAGACCACCGAAACCGCGCCCGGTTTGACCGATCCGAAAATCTCACGGCTCATTTTCTGGTACTGCTCATAGCCGGGCATCGTTTTCAGACGGTCTTGCGCGACGGCGTTTGCCGGCGCTACGCCGCCGAGGCTGAGAATAGCCGCCAGCGCAATCGCCAGGACATTGCGCGAAACTGTGGATGTCCGTTTATTCATATATTGTGTTTCCTCATAGGAGCGGTGGAGGGGTTCCATTTTCCATTTTCCATTTGTCATTTGAGATTCGATATTGGCCATTGCCGGAGGCTATCCCGGTTCAGTATCCGGGAATCATCGGAAGATTTCCGGGCGATGGCAAATGTCAAATGACAAATGGAAAATACTCTTCTTCACCTGGTGTTGCGATTCATTCTCCCTGCTTGCCGGCTTCTCCGACTATCTTGCCGTCGCTGCCTTTGCCGACGCGCGGCCCGCGATTGTCGCGCGCGGGCGCGTGATCGAGATTAGCCACGCGGCGGCCGGTCTCGTAAACCAACTGTCCGATGCGAGACATTTTTTCGAAGTTGATCTTCTCGACGCTGTCGGTGTTGCGGTGATAATCCGGATGAAGCGCCGTCGTGAAGAAGACGATCGGGATGCCTTTGGCCGCATAGCTGTAATGATCGCTGCGATAATAAACCTGCTCCAGATCGGTCGGATCGTTCAGCTCGAAATCGAGCTTGAGCGGTTTGGCCATGCCGGTGTTGGATTCCACCGTGATGTTGTGCAACTCGGTGCTGATGCGGTCAGACCCGACCAGGTAAACCGTGTTCGCTTCTTCGGCTTTGTCGTCGCGGTTGCGCCCGACCATATCCATGTTGAGGTCGGCGACGATTTTGTCGATCGGCGCCGTCGGGTAATCGGCGTTATAGCGCGACCCCCACAAGCCTCTTTCTTCTCCCGCGAACCAGAGGAACATCAGCGAGCGTTTCGGCTTCGGCCCTTTGGCGAAGGCCTTGGTGAGTCCCAGCAGCGTGACCGTGCCCGACCCGTCGTCGTCCGCGCCGTTCCAGATGCGATCTTCGACCGCGCCTTTTGTTACGGGGCCGACCGCTCCGCGGCGCTGGCCGTCCACCACTTCGCCCTCGGCATAGCCGACGTGGTCGTAATGCGCGCTGAAAAGCACGTAGGTGTCCTTGAGCTTCGGATCAGCGCCGTCAATGACGCCAACGACGTTGCGCGTGAATTGCGTGCGCACGATCCGGTAATCGGCGTCCAGATTGAAGGTGAGTTTGACGCCCTTGAGCGTGAACGAAGGAAGCGGCTCCTGCTTCGCCGCCTTTTCTTTCAACTCGGCGTATTTGACATCGGAGGCGCTGAAAAGGAATTCAAAGAAATCATCCTGAGCGGTCACTGCGGGCGGAATCTGATTATCCAATCGCTGCACGGTGGTGAAATCGGGTTGCTCGACGCCGCCGCGGCCGCCGGGCCCTCCGGCATTGGCGGCATTGGCGGCCCCCGGCCTGAACCTGCCTCCGCCGACGCCTATGCTGGCGACGGCTTGCCGCTGGTCGGTGGCGTAACGGGCGCGCCCGAAAAGCGCGCGGCGAAACTCAGGGCCCAGGCCCTTCGGTCCATTGCCGCCGAGGTAGACGACGGCTTTGCCTTTCACGTCCTTACCCGCGTAATCGTTGTGATTGGCGAGAGGCGCGTCGAGACCGTAGCCGAGGAATTCGACCTGATCCGCCGTGAGGCTGCGTTTGCCGCCTACGTTCGCGGGAAAGGTGACGCCCTCACCGTTTTTGAACGTCCGCGTCTGGCCGTTCACCTCGACTGTGAGCGTCGAATGATTCGCGCTCTTGACGCCGAGCACTCGCACGCGCTGAAAGTACGATCCGTTGTCGCCGCCCGGCTTGACGCCCCACGATCGCAGTTGCTCGGCCAGATAAGCGGCGGCCAACCCAAGCCCCTCGGAGAAAGTGCTGCGCCCTTCGAGTTCGTCCGAGGACAAATAGGTCAGCCACTTCTGCAGGTCTTCAGCTTGCACCGGGCTTTTACCCGCTTTGCGATTCTGCGCGGGAACCGCGCCGGCGGCCAGGCAAAGCGAGATGAATAAAACTAAGGTTCTTGCCGTACGGCGAGAGCGAAACATTACTATTCCTCCATACTTTGGCAGATTTTGGCGGATTTTGATTTTGATTGGAAACGGTCTCCGATCACATCCGATTACGCGGCGGCGTGGCGCGAGGTTACAGCATTGATTTATGCGCAGATTTCACTCCGCCGCCTTCTTCGCCTTAGGCCTCATATTCGAGGCCAGGGTCTTCTTGCGCATCCTGATTGATTGCGGAGTGACCTCGACCAGTTCGTCGTCGGCAATGTATTCGATGGCCTGTTCCAGCGTCAGTTCGCGCACGGGAACCAGGCGCAGCGCCTCATCCGCCGTCGACGCGCGCATGTTGGTCAGCTTCTTTTCGCGCACTATATTCACGTCGAGATCGACGTCGCGCGAGTTTTCTCCGACGACCATGCCTTCGTAAACAGGCGTCTGAGGCCTGACGAAAATGTCTCCGCGCTCCTGCAGGTTGTAGATCGCGTAAGGAGTCGCCTCGCCCGGGCGGTCCGCGACCAGGCTGCCTGATCCGCGGCCTTCCATCTCGCCCAGCCATTTGCCCCAGCGCAGGAACAGCGTATTGAGCAGTCCAGTGCCTTTTGTTTCGGTCAGGAATTCGTTGCGGAATCCGATCAACCCGCGCGAGGGGACTTCGAACTCCATTCGCACGCGCCCATGGCCGTGATTGACCATCTTTGTCATCGTTCCCTTGCGGCGGCCCATCGCTTCAGTGACGACGCCGATGAATTGATCGGGCGCGTCGATAACCGCCAGCTCGATCGGCTCATGCGTCTCGCCGTCGATTTTGCGCGTGACGACCTGGGGCCGCGCGACGTTCAATTCGTATCCTTCGCGGCGCATCTGTTCGATCAGGATCGCGAGCTGCAATTCGCCGCGGCCGGAGACTTTGAAGCTGTCAGGCGAATCGGTCTCTTCGACGCGGATCGCGACGTTGCCGAGCGTCTCCTTATCCAGCCGCGCGCGGATCTGGCGGGAAGTGACGAATTTTCCTTCCCTGCCCGAGAACGGCGAGGTGTTGACGCCGAAGATCATCGAGATGGTCGGCTCATCAACCCTGATGCGAGGCATCGGGCGAGGCTCGGCCGCGGATGTCACGGTGTCGCCGATGTTGATTCCTTCGATGCCCGCGAGCGCGACGATCTCGCCGGCCGAAGCGGCTTCGATCGGAGTCTGTTTCAGTCCTTCGAACGAATAAAGCTGCGTGATTTTGGTCTTCTGCAACTGGCCGTCAACGCCGACGACGGCGATCTGATCGCCGGCCGCGACCGATCCGCTGAAGATGCGGCCGATGGCCAGCCGGCCCACGTAATCGTTGTAATCGAGATTGGCCACCAGCATTTGCAGCGGCGCGTCTTCGGCGCCGCGCGGCGGAGGAATGGCTCGGACTATCTCTTCGAAGAGGGGCCGCAAATCGCCGCTCTCGTGATCGAGCTCGTGTTTGGCTATGCCGTCGCGCGAGATCGCGTAAAGGAGCGGGAATTCGATCTGTTCGTCATCGGCGTCGAGGTCTATGAAGAGATCGTAAACCTCGTTCACCACTTCCATCGCCCGCGCGTCCTGCCGGTCGATCTTGTTGATGACGACGATGGGTTTGAGCTTCTGTTCGAGCGCTTTCGACAGCACGTAGCGCGTTTGCGGCAGCGGCCCTTCCGAAGCGTCGACCAGCAGCAGCGCGCCGTCAACCATGGTCAACACGCGCTCGACCTCCCCGCCGAAATCCGAGTGGCCCGGCGTGTCGAGGATGTTGATCTTGTAATCGCCGTAGCGCACCGAAGTGTTTTTGGCCATGATCGTGATGCCGCGTTCGCGCTCCAGGTCCATCGAATCCATGACGCGTTCGATGACGCGTTCGTTGGCGCGGTACAGCCCCGATTGTTTCAACATCGCGTCGACCAGCGTGGTCTTGCCGTGGTCGACGTGCGCGATGATGGCGATATTGCGAATATTGTCTCGTTTGATCGTCGGTAAATTCATAATGAGTTTCGGCGCAAATGCTGAATGCGGTAAACGCAATGCTATCAATTGATCGAATCTTTGTCACATCGGGCTGAAAACGAATTTCATTCAAATTTCATGCGCGCCGCGTTTATCAGCGCGGAGCAATTGCACGTGGATGAATTGGAGAAACTCAACGCGGCATACGCCTGAGAAGGTGGAAGTGGGCGGCGGACAGGTCCATCCACTACCCACTGCCCACCATCGTCTGTATAATAAGGATTCAATCAAATCCAAATCTGAATCGCAGGAGGAAGAGTAATGGCTGAAGTCATTAAATGCGCCCGTTGTGGGCAGAAATTGCCGCGCCTGGAGAAACCGCCGTTCGGCAACGCTCTCGGGAAGAGGATTCACGAACAGATTTGTCAGAATTGCTGGAAAGGCTGGTTGATGACCCAGAACCAACTAATCAACCATTACGGCCTGAGCACGATCAATCCGGAGCACCAGCAGTTTCTGATCGATAATCTTGAGTCGTTTCTCTTCGGCCAGGGTTTGAAAAATCAGATTGACACTTCGCTGCAAGGGACGATCACGCACTAACGCCGGCGTCTGGGAGGCTATGGCCCCTTCGTTGACAAGCCTGTGGCCCCGTAATATCGTTCAATATGGGTAATGCGGGGCAAGACAGGGCTCAACAGGTAGCTGGCCCCTGATGGATGGCCGAACGACATGAAATAAGGTGTTGTCAGGTAGCGGTATATGAAAAGAGACAGGTTTGTGGGCATTTCGCCCGATGACGATAACGACATCAGAATTATTGAGGACATTTCATCCACGCGTGTCGCCGGCGCCGATTCGGGCGATTTGTGGAGCGAGTTACGTTCGCTGCTGCGCGACGTGATCTTCGCCGGAGTGATCGCCATCCTGATCGTTGGTTTCGTCGTGCAACCTGTGCGTGTTGAGGGCCAGAGCATGATGCCCAAGCTTCACGATCAGGATCGCATCTTCGTCAACAAGTTTATCTACCCGCTGCGCGAATGGATCGGGGACAAAGAGCCTATCAAGCGCGGCGATATCGTCGTGCTGCTTTACCCTGACGACCCGTCGAAATCTTATATCAAACGCGTCGTCGGCCTGCCCGGCGAAGAGGTGAACGTCGAGAACGGCAGACTTTATATAGATGGCAAGCAGATTGACGAACCTTATCTGGACTCGGAATATCTTTCGGCGGATTCGATGCCCGGATCGATGCACGTCAAGGAGCATCATTATTTCGTCCTGGGAGACAACCGGCGTAACAGCAGTGACAGCCGTTACTGGGGATTGGTTCCCGAAAAATACATCTACGGCAAGGCCATCTTCCGCTATTATCCGTTCACGCCTGTCGAGCGAATCGGCGCGATCGATTAACTATGCTCGTCAATTTTAGCCTACTGCTCGGGTTGCTCTGGCGCCCGATGACCGTCGCCCAGCGATTGCGCGATCGCGCGCCGGTAGCTTTCTCCGTCTTCGCCGCATGGTTAATGGCTTTTCTTTATCTGACTGCCATTATAATCCCGGCCAATTACGCGCAGGGAGGTCGTTGGAGCGATTTTGAATCGTCGTTCCAAACGCTTCCGGAAGCCCTGATGGTCGCGGGAGTGACGGCGATGAAACTCGTGCTTTTCGTCGCGGTCGTCTATACGCCATTTGCGATCCTGATCTCCAATCTTTTTGAGCGGCGCGCCAGTTTTTCGCTGGTGATCCGCGAGGAGTACGCGGGAGTGGTCTCCTGCTCGCTATTATCGCTGGCGGCGTCTCTGCTGGCGACGCTTCCGGCGGCGTTTCTGATCGGATGGCAGAGTGGGCAATTGAGTCAGGAAGTAATCCTCGGTTATATACTTCTCTTATTCCTGATGCCGCTGCCGATCTTCGCGGCGTTGATGACCATCACGGTCGGGACCTCGTTTCGCATCGGATGGGCGGCCGCGGCGGTGACGACTCTGGTTTCGTTTCTCTCGCTGCCGGGCATTCTGTTGCTGCTTCAGGCATGGAATTTCGTTTGCGCGTCTCCTTTCCTGATGCTGTTGCTGCTCTTCCTGTTGCGAGACAAAATCGACGAATACATCGGCGCGACGCGCTCGCGACAGGCTTTTAAACAGAACCTGGAAGCGGCGACTCTCAACCCCGCTGACGCTTCGGCCCATTACCAGCTGGGATTGATTTATCAGAAGCGTGGCGAACAGGAAGCGGCCAGGGCTTCGTTTCAACGCGCGGTGGAGATTGATCCGCGGGAAGTCGATGCGCATTATCAACTCGGGCGCATAGCGAGCCATCAGGGGCGCCTGGACGAGGCGATCCGGCATTTCGAAGAAGTCGTGCGATTGGAGCCCGCGCACAGTCAGAATGAAATATGGCGTGAAACAGGCCTGGTCTATTACAACGCCGGGCAGTTTCCGGACGCCCTCGAAATGTTCGATAAGTTTTTGGGCAAACGCCCGTCCGACGCCGAGGCGCAGTACTGGCGCGGCATGACGCTTCATAAACTGGGGCGCGAAAGCGAAGCGGCGCAGGAGATGCAAAACTGTGTGGAATCGGTGCGAACCGCCCCCGCGTACAAATATCGCTTCGACCGGCGATGGATGAACCTTGCGGAGAGTTTTTTGAGGGAGAGACGCTGAAGATGGAAGATGGAAGATGGAAGATGGAACTGACGATTCGGTCTTCCATCTTCGATTCTCCATTTTCCATCCTCAATCTTCGACTATTGGAGAAGGAATGAATAGAGAAGCAATATTGGCGCTTGAGGACGGGCGGACATTTCGCGGGCTGGCGTGGGGCGCTCACGGCGAACGGACCGGCGAGATAGTCTTCAACACCGCGATGACCGGCTACCAGGAGATTTTGACCGATCCGTCTTACGCCGGGCAGATCGTGACAATGACCTACCCCGAGATCGGAAATTACGGCGTGAATGCGGAAGACGTCGAATCGCGCCGCCCGTTCGTCGAAGGCTTCGTCGTGCGCGAACTGTCGCAGATCATGTCCAACTGGCGCGCCTCGATGTCGCTCGATGAATATCTGAAACTCCACGGCATCGTGGGAATCTCGGAGATAGACACACGCGCCCTGGTTCGTCACATACGCGAGAAAGGCGCGATGCGGGCTTGCGTCTCCTCCGTGGATCAGGACGAGCGGAGCGTGGTAGAGAAGGCCAGGAGCGCGCCGGAAATGCTGGGGCGCAACCTGGTGGATGAAGTGAGTTGCGGCGACTTTTATAAGTGGGCGGAAATTGGAGAGGAGCGGGCGACGCTCGATCCGGTGGGCGAGTTCCGACGCGACAAACGAAGCCTGTTGCAACCCGGCGAAGAACCGTTCCGCGTGGTGGCTTACGATTTCGGCGTGAAGTATTACATCCTGCGCTACCTCGCCGCGGTCGGATGCGAAGTGACCGTCGTGCCCGCGCGCGCTTCCGCTGATGATGTAATCTCTTTGGCGCCGGACGGCGTTTTCCTTTCAAACGGCCCCGGTGACCCTGCGGCGCTCGACGGAATCGTGGCCGAAATCAAAAGGCTGCTGGGCGCCTCGCCGATCTTCGGCATCTGCCTGGGGCATCAACTGCTCGGGCGGGCGTTCGGCGGCGATACTTTCAAACTCAAATTCGGCCATCGCGGAGGCAATCAGCCCGTCAAAAACATGCGCAGCGGCCGGATCGAGATTACCTCGCACAACCATGGCTTCGCAGTAGATCCTGACAGCCTGAACCAGAACGAGATCGAGATGACGCATTTCAACCTGAACGATGGCTGCCTCGAAGGAATGCGCCACAAAAATCTGCCCGTCTTTTCAGTCCAGTACCATCCCGAAGCCGGACCGGGACCGCATGACGCGTCCTACCTCTTCCACGAGTTCGCGGCGCAGATGCGCGCCCACCGCGAACAACTGAAGAAAATCGTTCAAGTGGTATAAGAAAATTAGCCACAGAGATTAGCCACAGAGTCACAGAGACACAGAGAAAAAGAGAAGAAAGGAAAGAGAGGTGAGGAGATTCAATCTCCCATTTTTTCATTGTTCTCTTCTTCTCTGTGTCTCTGTGTCTCTGTGTCTACCTCCTATTTGCCTTGCGTGACTGATACCCGAATAAATTCGGCCATGCCGCTCACAAAATGTTCGCCGGCGCTTCCGAACAGGAAATGGTCTCCGCCTTCGACTATGACCAGCCGCTTCGGATCGGGGGCCGACTCGTAAAGTTTGCGTCCCTGATCCAGGGGGATTACGGGGTCTGCCGTTCCGTGCGTGATCAGCGCCGGGCACTTCACACTGGCTATTTTGCGGAACGATTCGAAGCGGTTCTTTGCCATGAAGTGCAATTGTCGCGGCAGCCAAGGGATGGCGACCTTGCCCATATCGCTCGCTGAACTCAGGCCTGATTCTACGATCAGCGCGCCGCAAGGGAGGCGCGACGCGAGATCGATGGCGGCCGTCGTCCCCAGCGATTGGCCGTATAGCGCCAGCTGTTCAGCCTTCACGCCGCGCTCGCGCACCAGGTGATCGTAAACGGCCTCGGCGTCGGCATAAAGCCCCCATTCGTCCGTCAGGCGGCCTTCGCTGCGCCCGTAGCCGCGATAATCGAAGATCATCGTGTCGAATCCGCGCTTCGCCAGTTCCTGCGCTACTCCGACGACATTGGATAAATTGCCTCCGTTGCCGTGGCAATGGAGCACGGTCGCTATCGCGGGCTGCTTCATTGCGCGAAGAAACCATCCGTGTACGCGCTGGCCGTTTGCGACCTTTACCCAGACCTCTTCGCCGTTCGCGGGCAGCGTCCAGTCAGGCCCCGGAACATAAGGCTCCGGATGGTAGGTCGCCATGAATTCGAGACGTCGCACAATGAAGAAAATAATCACGACTACAAATGGCAGATAGATCAGCATGCGAACCCATTTGGGGAGCCGGAAAGATTTTCCTGGTTTAGGGAGCCTGGTTTTCATGACTAAAGCGGCGCGACATTTACAGTAAGGGGAACGTGAGGTTCACGCTCCCCTTACTGTATAACGCCCTTCGCTCCTCAATATTATCGGCTGAGATCTATTACCGTGTAAATTCCGATCCGCGGGAGTGAAAATTCGGTCGCGGTTTCATCCTTGACAACGTCTTCCGGTTCTATATGGCCGGGGCCGAAAGCGCGCGCGTCAACGCGCCCGTAATTGCCGCGCAACCGCAGGCGCAGACCATCGATATCGCGCCCGCCATAATTCAGCAGATGCAGTCGCGCGCGCGCGCCGTCGCCGGTAAGGCGGCAGATCACCGCCTCGGTTCCGTAAACGCGCAGTCCGCGGTTTTCGTCGCCGAGACGCTGGCGAACCTTTTGCGCGAACTCGCTCGGATTATCCGCGTCCGCCTTCGGATATTCTTTTGAGCCGAGTTTGATGTTGACGCGCAATTGGGGCGCGGGCGACGAGACTATTTTAAAAAGCAGGTTGCGGCGCGTTAGCAGGTTCATGACCTCTCCCGTCTCCGGCGATTTGTCGTCAATGAGGCCGATGTCGGCGACCGGAGGATAATTTTCGCCGGCCAGATCTTTGATGAAAGCATACATCGCGCCCGCCTCCGTCAAATCGCCCGAATCGATCTTCAGTATCGCGTCGGCCCTGTATGCGAAGGCTTCGGCGATCGCCATCGCCGCCTTGCCTTTCGGCAGTTCGTAATAGAACTTGCCTGTGGGGTTACGAATGAACCGCCATCCGTTCGCGTCGATCCAGGGACGGCGCGTCGCCGAAGCCACGTTGGCCCGCCCGGCGACGCGCGGCGTGAGAAGTTTCTCGCGGCGTTCAAACTCGGCCTGGCTTACCGCGACGACGTTGAATCCGGCCTTAACCCAGGCTTCGGCCTTGTCCGCCGGCGCGGCGATCTGTTCAACGCCTGCGCGCTTCAACGACTCGGCGGTCTCGATCCCCTCCGCCCAGTAAATCACCGGCGCGGCCCCTGGAGCGGCGACCGAAGCTTCGACAAGTCGCATTTCATATGGCGTATGAAATATGGCGTATGAAATATGGCATATGAAATACGCGCAAGCCACGGCGCCCAGCCTCATATATCGATCTCCTTCACCTTGATCCTGCTTTTGTCGTAAACGCCCAGTCCCAGTTTCCCGGCGTATTCGACGTGCAAGGGTTCGCGGATGATGATGTTGGTGTTCGGGTCTTCATCGCGTTTTTTGCCGTTGTTGAAATCGAGCGTGCTCTCGTCGCGATTCCAGATCGAAATCGCTCCGTGGCGCTTTCGCTCGTCGTCGATGATGTCCAGGAGCAGGCGATCGATCGCCACGGGGTCGGTCCCGAACATGATCGTCCGCGGGAAGAAGACGTATTTCAACGTGGGCGCGAACGGCCCGCCGTGCCATACGCCGCGCAATCCGTCCATGATCTGCAAAACGGTCTTCGAGCGCAGCGGTTCGACGGCGGCCAGCGTCCCTACGAAAGAGAGCGTGTGCGAGACGCCCTTGTAATGCGTGCGCGCCACGTTCGAGAAACTGCCGTAGGCGATGTTCTTCAAACATCCGGTCGCGCCGGTGGCGCCGTGATCTTTCACGTTCGGAATGTTGATGATCTTGGTCATCTTCTGCGAGACCAGTTGGATCATGTTCGACCGCGTGTCGTCCTCTCCGAAGAAGTCGGCCTCAACGTAAACGCGCGGGTCGTAACTCTGATTGTTGTTCGGCGCGTTCCCGCGCTCTGCGGCGTAGATGTTGACGCCTTCGGGCGCGTGCGGCGTGTAATTGACCTGGTCGAGCTGGTTCTGGAAGCGCTCGTAGATGTAAATCTGCTGTGGCTTGACGCCGACCGCCATCAGGCTGCGGATGGTTTCGGCCACGATCGCGTGTGAAGAGACCACCCACGGCCGCCCGCCCGCGTTGACCTTGATGCCGACCACGTCTTCGGGGACGAAAAAGCGCCGCCATGAATCGATCGTCTTCGCGTCTCCGGTCAGTTCGCGCATCCCGCGTTCCATCATCTCGCGCACGACCTCGGCGTTGACCTTCAGCCCGTCCTCGCTCAGACATTTCGCCGATTTGACCGAGATTACCCGGCCGGGATAAGGTCCGGGCATTCCGGGGATGGCCGCGGCTTTGTAGGGAGTGACGACCTTGTATTTCGGAATCCCTTCGGATTCCTCGGCGCGAATCGACGAAGCAATGGGCGTCGCGGCGAGCAGTTGGACAAAGGTTCTTCGTTTCATGAGCAGCCCTCAACTATAGGAGCGCGCTTCATTGCGCCCGGAGTCGTATATTCTCTTGTTTGCCGTAAGACGGGCGCGCTGGATGCCTGCGCCAGAGCGGTTAACAATTACCGTACAATCAACTCTGCCCGAAACGGCGACAGCCTTTGGAGGCGCCGCTGCTTGGAGCCGCTTTGGTAGTCGACTTGGATTTTGTGTCGATGACCGGCGTGACGCCCAACGGGTCCTGCGCCATCAAAATCCCTGGAAACCAGGATGACTACCAAAGCGGCGCCGAACGATACCGCTGGCAAACTCTTTTGTGGGACACATTTAAATTGTCCCACTTCTATTCCGACTGATAAGTGGGACACATTTAAATTGTCCCACCAAAAGACTTCATTTTTGAATTCGCCAGCGGTATCCCGAACTACCGCACTCCAAAGGCTCCGCCGATTCATGCGCGGGTCTCACTTCAGATGTACGCGATCACGTCAATCTCGACCAGCGAATTGCCGGGGATGCCTCCGGCTGCGGCGATCGTCGTGCGGACAGGCGGCTCTTCGCCGAAACGTCCGCGAAAGACTTCGTTCATCGCCTGATAGTCTTTGAGGTCATTCAGGTAGACGTTGCACTTCAACACCTTGTCCATCGAAGAGCCGGCGTTGGTCAAAGCTTTCTCGATCTCATCGAGCACGTGTTTGGTGTGGGCTTTGATGTCGCCCTCGAAATGCGCGCCTACGCCGGCGATGAAGAGCAGATTGCCGTAAGAGACGGCCCCTGAAAAGAGTGGCGCCTGTTCGCCCGGTTTTCTTTCCGGCTTCTTGCCGCCGCGGTAATGGACCTTCTTTTTAGGCGCTTCCGCCTGCGGTTCCGGCGACTTCGACTTGCCGGTCGCGGCTTTTGCGGCAGGAGCGGCGATTGCGGTCGCGGCCGCGGCTTTCAGGATTTTTCTTCGTTGTGAGTTCATGGAGAGTAGTCCTTGTTGATATTGATTGAGATTGAAGTTAAACGTGCTGTGGATTCAGCAGTCCGGACAGATCGAGGATTTTCACCGACCAGGCAGCGGCTTGCTCAGCTATCGAGTTCCGCTTTTCAAGGTCATTCCATATTTCATGCCATTTGAATTGCCATCGAGCTAAGCGCCGTTGTAACTCGACTAATTCGACCTGAACATGGGGCTCACCGTCTTTTCCGGCCCACTCGACCAGGTATTTCCTCTCTCTGACCACTCGCCTGGCGGCTTCGCCCAACTCAGGCCTGGTTGCAGTCGATTTGATGCGCGCAAGATTAGACGCCAGATTGCCAAGCCTGACCGGCAATGGATTTGGGCGCAACTTCGATAGCAACGGCGCGAATTATACGGAGGAGTTTCGATTCTTCAAAGGATTGTTGGTCATACTAAGTCTTGACAGCGCAATAACCCGGGAGTATTTTTCGCTCGGTTTAATCGGGCGCATAAGCGATCCGTACTGCGCGACTTGCTCTCGCTTAAACGCATTTGCTAACCGCCATAATCTTGTCCACGAAAAATCGTTCGCGTTTCTTCGTGCTCTTCGTGGATGTCTTCAATGATTTCCAGGAAGGTGTTAAATGCAAAACCGTCGCAATTTTCTCCACGCAATGTCGAGCGTTCCGTTCATCGGCGGCCTGTTCGGTTCGAGCGCGTCAGCCGGCGCGCCGAAATCCTCGGGCCGCGATTATTTCAAGGAACTGAACGTTCGCCCGTTCATCAACGCCGCCGGCACATTCACGACGCTGACCGCGTCGTTGATGTGGCCAGAAGTGATCGAGGCGGTGAATTACGCGTCGAAGACATTCGTCCCGCTCAACGATCTGCATGACGCCGCAGGCAAACGCCTCGCCGAATTGATCGGTTGCGAAGCGGTAATGATCACTTCTGGCGCCGCCGCCGCGTTGACCGTCGGCACGGCGGCCTGCGTCGCCGGCAAAAATCCCGATTGGATCAGACGCATCCCCGACCTCGCGGGCACGGGAATGAAGAGCGAAGTGATCGTCCAGAAATCGCATCGCTACGGCTACGATCATGCCGTACGTAACTGCGGCGTCAAGATGATCGAGGTTGAAACGGCTGACGAGCTTGAGAAAGCGGTCAACGAAAAGACCGCCATGATGCTCTTTTTCAACGACGCCGACCCGAGGGGCAGGATCAAGATCGAACAATTCGTTGCGCTAGGCAAGAAGCACAAGATCCCGACTTTCAACGACGCGGCCGCCGACACGCCGCCGACCGAGAATCTGGCGAAATACACGAAGATGGGTTTCGACCTCGTGACTTTTTCGGGAGGCAAGGGGTTGCGCGGGCCGCAGAGCGCGGGATTGTTGCTCGGCCGCAAGGATTTGATCGAAGCGGCGCGTATGAACTGCTCGCCCAACAGCGATTCGATCGGCCGCGGGATGAAAGTCAATAAGGAAGAAATGCTCGGAATGATGGTCGCCGTCGAGATGTACTTGAATCGCGACGCCGAGGCCGAATGGAAAGAATGGGAGCGCCGCGCCAAATTGATCACCGACAGCGTGGCGAAAGTTCCCGCGGTCAAGACCGAAATTTACGTCCCGCC
>DASUFM010000945.1:0-2904 GCA_036274535.1 Blastocatellia bacterium | reverse complement strand
TGGGAATGGGGAATGCTTGCGCGCTTGCGGTCCTGCTCAAGGTAGTGTGAATGCCACTACGTGATCGCCCGTCTTTGTGCCCAGTTTGCCGTGGCCGCCGGCGCAAATTACTACATATTGCTTACCGTTCACGGAATAAGTCATCGGGGCGGCCTGAGCGCTGGCCGGGAGCTGGCCTTCCCAGATTACTTTTCCGGTTTCAATGTCGAAGGCGCGCAGCCTGTCATCCATCGCGGCGGCGATGAAGACGAGGCCGCCCGCGGTGACCATCGAACCCCCGAGATTGATCGATCCGAGCTCGGATGATTTAGGGACGAGCGAGAGAGGTGGAATGAGGCCGAGCGGCGCATCCCATCGAATTTCGCCGGTCTTCAAATCGACTGCGGTCAGTTTGCCCCAGGGCGGCGGGGCGCAGGGAAGGCCGTTCGGCGCCATCAGCGGTTCGCGGTACATTGCATAGGGCGCGCCCGTCTGCCGTCCGAATTCGCCTTTCAGCCGGTTGGCTTCTCCGGTTTCGCGCATCGCGTCGAATTCGTTTCGCGGGATGAGTTTGATCAGGAAGGGCAGGTTATTGGCGTTGGCGATCAGCAGTTGGCGAACCGGGTCGAAAGACATTCCGCTCCAATTCATCCCGCCGACGTTGCCTGGAATCGCGAGCGTGCCTTCGAGGCTGGGCGGCGTGTAAATGCCTTCGGAGCGCAGCGAAGCTATTTTCTCGCGACAAGCGTCGCGGTCTTTGTCTGTCAAACCCCAGGCGTCCTCCGGTTTGAGGCGATGCGGAACCAGCGGACGCGGCAGCGCAGGGAAGGGCTGGGTCGCCGAAGTCTTTTCGTCCGGCACGGTGGTTTGCGGCACGGGGCGTTCTTCGACAGGGAAGATCGGTTTGCCGTTGCGGCGATCCAGCAAGAAGATCAATCCCATCTTGGTTCCAATGGCCACGGCCGGAACGTCACTGCCATTGCGCTTCACGTTGATCAGCATCGGCTGCGCCGGCACGTCGTAATCCCACAGGTCGTGATGAACTACCTGAAAACTCCAGACGACCGCGCCGGTCACGGCCCGCAGCGCGACTACGGAGTTCGCGTAGCGGTTGTCGCCCTTGCGTTCGCCGCCGTAAAAATCGGGGCTGGGGCTGCTAGTGGGGACGAACACCAGTCCAAGCCCGGGATCAACTGAAATAATCGACCAGGCGTTGGCGGCGCCCGTGCGATCGGCGCTCTTACCTTCCCAGGATTTGCGCGCCGGATCATCCGCGCTTTTCGGAATCGGGTCCCAACTCCACCGCAGCCTGCCGCTCCTCGCGTCATAAGCGCGCACGACTCCGCGTTCCAGTTCGACGCCGACGTTGTCGCCGATGGACGATCCGACTATGACCGTGTCACCGATCACCGCCGGCGGCGATGTGACCTGATAGTTCCTGTAGGTCCCGAACTCCACCAGCCGCACGCCTCGCGTCAGATCGATCTGGCCGTTCTCGCCGAAATCGGCGCAGGGTTTGCCGGTAGCGGCGTCGAGCGCAATCAATCGCGCATCGATCGTGCCGGCGAAGATGCGCCGCGCGATTTTCCGTTTGTCGTTTGGCGCGGGCCAGGCCGACACCCCGCGTGAAGTCACTTCGGAATATTCCCGGGCGAGTTTCACTTGAGGATCGTATGTCCATCGCTCGGCCCCGGTCGCCGGATCGAGAGCGATCACGCGATTGTAAGGAGTGCTCAGGAAAAGCAGTCCGTCCACCAGGATCGGCGTCGCTTCGAATGCGGCCTTTCTTGCGTCCGAGGCTTTGACCTCCGCCGCGCCGGTGCGATACGTCCAGCCGACTTTCAGGTTCTTCACATTATTGCGATTGATCTGCGCGAGAGGCGAATAGCGCGAGCCTCCCGGATCACGCCCATAAGCAGGCCACTCCCCCTCCTGTTTCACGCCGTCCGCCGCGACGGGACTATTCGTAATCGCTTTCCACGAGCCGATCACGACCAAAGCGATGATGATCAAGATTCCGGGCGCCCACGAGCGATTTTTCCTTTGCCAGGTTTGTTTAACTGCCATTCTTCCCTCCAAAGTTGAAAATTCGGCGGCAGTATTCACTGCGAATGCGATCTCGACAATTATTCAGGGACGAGCGCCGGCGCCGTCGGGATGAACGGGAATAATGCGGGACGAACGCAACGGGAATGGGGAGTATGGATAATCAAGTTTCTTATCCCCACTCCCTTCCTGTCTTTATCCGAGTTTGAGAAACAGGTTTGAATTGCGGTCGAGATAGCGACGGCTCCAGGACAATTCGGCGCCGTCGTTGAGGATGATGCGGTATTCGCCATGAAACCAGGGATGCAGTTCGCGTATGCTTGCGACATTGACGATCTGCGAGCGATTGACGCGAAGGAACTTCGAAGGATCCAGCTTTTGATACAGGCCTTCGATCGTGCCGCGCAGCATGTAGGAGTCCTGGCCGACGTGCAGGTTGACATAATTCCTGGCTGCTTCGATCCAGTCAATTTTTTCAACCACCAGGAGAAACGCTTTCTCGTTCGCGTTGACCAGGAGTCGCTCGGCGTACTTCGGGCGATTGTTCAGCTCTTCGAGCAGGCAGTTCAGTTTTTCGGTGAGGTCATTCGGCGCGCGCCGATCATTGCGCTGAATCTGGCGCCGAACGTGGTCAAGAACTTTTTGGAATCGCGGTTGGTCGAACGGTTTTAGCAGATAATCGAGCGCGTGGACTTCAAACGCTTTCAGGGCGAAATGATCGTAAGCAGTGATGAAGATTACCTGCGGCAACGGTTGAATCTTCAGAGCCTCGATCACGCCGAAGCCGTCCAACCCGGGCATCTGCACATCCAGAAAGACCAGGTCAGGACGTTGCGCTTCGATCAGTCGCACGGCTTCCAGCCCGGCGCCTGCTTCGCC
>DASUFM010000944.1:0-2083 GCA_036274535.1 Blastocatellia bacterium | reverse complement strand
CGCCGTTACGATTTACGCCCACTATTCGCTAACTTAATCTCATTGGCCTTCAGGCGGGACTACGAACTTTTCATTGTTTCCGGGCGTCGCAACGCGACATGACGGCCCCTGTGAAAAAAATAGGACAGACAGGACGGACAGGACAGATAAGACAGATAGGATAGATCTATCCTATCTGTCTTATCTGTCCCGCCTGTCCTATTGGAAAATTAACCAAATCCCCGTGAGATTTCTTGCGCGATCTTGCTTTAAGTTGTCGCCGGATTGCTCTGTCTTGTCGCTTGCAAACCAAAAGTGAAGCGGTACAATAGCCGTTCGTTTGAATCAGCGTTTTCATTTAATTTACCGGAAATCAAATACGAAGATTGTGGAAGGAGAACAGCGTAATGGCTATTTACGTAATTTGCGAACCCTGCATAGGCACGAAGGATTCGGCTTGTGTTGACGTCTGCCCGGTTGATTGCATTCATCCCCGTAAAGATGAAGCTGACTTCGAAGGCTCAGAACAGCTTTTCATCAATCCGGACGAGTGTATTGACTGCGGCGCCTGCCAACCCGCCTGTCCGGTCGAAGCGATCTACCGCGACGAAGACGTGCCTGATCAGTGGAAGCATTACATTCAGGTCAACGCCGATCATTATCACTGAATCAGTGACAGCTTGGAGAATATGAAAACGCGGGGCGCGCGGGAATGATTTCCGAGTGTTCCGCGTTTTCAGTTGTTCCAGATGTTGGTTGCGATCCCTACTTTGAGCATTTGGCAGGCGCCGTTGATGACCGCGCGCAGCGGGTCCTCGGCCACGCGAACGGTCAGCGACGTGGCTTTCGCAATGCGTTCGGACATGCCTTGCAACTGCGCCCCGCCGCCGGTCAGACAGACGCCGGATTCAATCACTTCGGCCGAGGTTTCCGAATGCAGGCCGCGGACGGCCTTTTGAACGGCGTCGACTATTGTTTCAAGAGGCTGCTCGACGGCTTCCACCACGTCGTGGCTGCTGACGCAGAGGCTCATCGGTTCGCCGGTCAGCAGGTCCGTCCCCTGGGTCAGGAATAATCTTTCACGCTCATTTTCACGCGACGCGCCGACCGTCCGCATCAGCCGCTCGGCTTCGTCGGAAAAGAGCAGCACGCCATACCGGAACGCGATAGTTTGCGAGACGGCATGGCGGAGGTCGCTGCAGGCGGTTCGGACGGCGGAGGTCGTGATGAGCGCGCCGGAACGAATGATCGCGATGTCGGTCACTCCGTCGCCGATGTCCACGATCATCTGGGCGTAAGGAGACGAAACGTCCAGACCCGCGCCGATCGCCGCCGCCAGCGGTTCGGCGACCACTACGACCGCCGACGCCCCCGCGCGCCGCATCGCCTCGATGAGCGCGTCGCGTTCTTCCTCGCAGGCGTCCGTGGGCGCGCAGGCCAGCGCGCGCGGCCTCAATATCCCGAGCCTTTGCGCGCGACTCAGAAAGAATTTGAGCAGCGACGACGCCGCTTCGATGTCGGCGACGACACCGGCATGCAGAGGGGAGACCGCGTAGGCGAATTGATCCAGCTTCGAGAGCCGAGCGGCTCTCTCTCCTACAGCCTCGACGGCGCCGGTCCTCGGTTGGAGCTTGATCAGAGTGGGTTCGTCGACGATCAGTCCATGACCGCGCGCGTAAAGCCGCGTATTGGCCGTGCCGAGATCAATCGCCAGGTCCGGCGCGAGGAGATTACGCCACCCGGTCGCTAAGCCAGCGGTTATGGAAGACAGCATTATCTAAATCCGCAAAAGAATACTCCATTCAGTCTCGCGCTATGAATGGAGGTGAATTTCAAATCGTGAGTGTTTCGCTCGCGATTAACTCGTGCTATAGTTGGCACGGCTCTTTGAAACTCAAATTTGGCGGTTCCGGCAGGAAGTCTGCCGGGTAAAAGTTTGAACGCTAAAGAACGAGTTGCAGTCGGCGAAGCGAAAACCAAGCATGCCGACAATTGCAAACATATGTAACGGCGATGGCGCTGTGAAAAAACAGGGATTCATTCGAATCTCCTACCCGGTGGAGATCGCTTAAAAAGTTGCCGGACTTCCATTAGAGATATATCT
>DASUFM010000943.1:0-7162 GCA_036274535.1 Blastocatellia bacterium | reverse complement strand
AAACCGCCGTGAACGGGCTGAACTCTGTGATCTCCTTCGTGAACGCGTTTATATCTTCAGGCGACAGGCTAAGGACTCCAAGAGGCGCCGGGGGTTTGCCCAGTGTCGGATTGATAACCACGTCATATGTCCGCTGGAATTTCGCCATCGCGTAGCCGATCTGATGAATTGTCTCGATGGCGCGCGAATAGTCCACGCTGCTGATATCGCGCCCCCGCCGGGCCATCACCCAGGTAACGCTCTCCACGTCCTGGTCTGTCACTGGACGGCCGAGCATAGTGGCCGCGTCGTCCAACGTTCTGGCCACCGAGACCTGGACGATAGTCAGGAATGCGGCGCGCATCGTTTCGGTGTTGATCGGCCATTTGGTTTCTTCAACTTTGTGTCCGAGTTCTTCACAGAGGCCCGCCGCTTCAGCCGCCGCTTTCGCGCATTCGGGATCGACCGGCGTGCCCGCGGGCGAATCCGCAATCAAGGCGATGCGCAACTCGCCGGGATCGGCGCCGACCTCCATCAGAAAAGGCCGCTGCTGAGGCGGCGCGTAGTAAGGGGCGCCGAGTTCGGCGCCGGATGTGGCGTCGAGCAGCGCCGCGCTGTCACGCACCGAGATGGTCACGGCGTGATGCGCCGACAACCCGTTCCATCCCTCGAAATGCTCCGGTCCCATCGGCACGCGCCCTCGCGTCGGCTTCAATCCGAACAATCCGCAGCATGAAGCCGGGATGCGGATCGAACCGCCTCCGTCGCTCGCATGCGCCATCGGCAGGATGCGGCTGGCGACCGCCGCGGCCGCCCCGCCTGACGAGCCGCCGCTGGTTCGTTCCAGATTCCACGGGTTGCGCGTCCGGCCATACAAAACAGATTCGGTGGTCGTCGTCAGGCCCATTTCAGGCGAGGTGGTATTGCCGAAAATCACCAGTCCGGCCTGTTTGTACCGCGCGACGAGCGTGCTGTCGTAATCGGACGCCTGATCCTTCCAGACCCTGCTGCCCCCAGATGTGATCGTGCCCTCCAGGTGTTGACCTAAATCCTTTAACGCGAACGGCACTCCCTGAAACGGTCCTTCGCCCATTCCGGACTGAATCTGTTCCGCGGCCTTGTCGAAAAAGAGATGGCTGAAGGCGTTGATCTTCGGGTTGATCTCCTCGACCCGCTGCCGAACGGCGTCCAGCAGTTCCGCCGGCGCGATCTCTTTTTTAGCGATCAACCCGGCCAGGCCGAGCGCGTCGTATTTATCGTATTCGGACGGCAATCCTGTGAATGTCATATTTGCTCCTCGGAAAAGCTGTTCGTAGTCCCGCCTTCAGGCGGAAGCTTCTGTTGAAGATCAATTCCATGAATCCACACTATTCCGCCTGAAGGCGGGACTACGAACTCTTCATCGTCTTAGGGCGTCGCATCGCGATATGTCTTAAGGCGGTATTCGACTCCTGAACAATTTCTTGCCGGATTTTCTACAAAATGTTCAATAATAGGCTCGATCTCAGGGCGATACGCGATGACTATAGCAAAGGCAAGGCTAATACACTAAGGCCCCCAGAGCTCACTAGAGCCCACCAGACTCGGATTTTATCTTCGTGATCCTTTGTGCAGTTTTGCTGGGATGACGATAAATCAAGAAACTTGCTGATCAATGCTCAGATCGCTTACGCTCCCCATACTGTTTTTCGCTATCGCTTTCGCTTCCTGCTTTTAGCCGCTTGCGGGGCGGTTTTGCCTCGCGTCAGGCGGATGGCGTAGCCTCCAGAATCGGCGACGTCGGAGCGGGAGAGCGTTTGGGAGAATTCGACAGGAGCGTCGCCGGCGGCGTAAACCGCGCGTTCTATCGAAAGCATCGGCGATCCGACGCGCGCGTCCAGTAATTTGGCAATGTAGGGATCGGCCATCGCCGCCGTGATTCGCTGCGTCGCGCTCTTCAATTTCAACCCGAACCTGGTTTCGAGCGTTTGCAGCAGCGATCCTGCGCTTAGTTCCTCGGGAGTCAGTTTCTCGCCGATTTCAGCGGGCAAATAATTGATTGTCAGGTTGCGCGGTTTGTCGTCGCGCAGCCCCAGGCGTTTGACGCGATAAAGAGGGGCGCCAGTTCCAAGTCCGAAAAGCTCGGCCTCCTGCGGATCGGCATCGATGCGGTTCATCTCGATCACTTTGAATGTCGCGCCGGTTTCCGCCGCAATGATCTCATCCAACGATCCTGTCAAATCGATCCCCTCGTCAAAATGGCGGCGCCTGGTTTTGCGTTCGGTGACGAAAGTGCCGCGCCTCCGTTTGCGCTCTATCAGTCCTTCTTTCGTAAGCGCCGCGAGAGCCTGTCTCACCGTGATTCGGCCGACGCCGTAGATTCGAATCAATTCGCTCTCCGTGGGCAATCTCGAACCCGCGGCGAACGCGCCCGACACAATCTTTTCGCGCAGTATATTTTCCAACTGGTAATAGAGCGGTATTTTCCTGGTGACAAATTCCGAACTGGGCTTGGTCATAATCAGATCCGGGAGTGGGGAGACAGAGGGACAGAGGATCGAGGATCGAGGATCGAGAGTCGCCATCTTCGATCTTCCATCTTCGATCTTCCATCTTCCCCTTCACTTCGCGCCCGCCACATTCAGGATATAAACGGCCTGGTTGGCGGTCAATACAAAAAGTTTCCTGCCGTCCTGGCTGAATGAGGTGAGCGAGACAGGATGCGCGAAGGTGAATTCGTCCCGCTTCTCCAAAGTAGCGAGGTCGTAGACCGCCAGCTTTCCGCGCTCGTTCTCCACGCACATCAAGCCGGACTTTCCGCGCACTCCACCGACGATAGCGCCACTGCCGAAGACGCGTCCCTTCTGCTCGCCGGTCGAGAGCGAGTAAACGAGCACACGATTCTGCGTATCGGCGATGACCACGTAATCGCCGGCGCCGAAGGCGTTGGCGATGCGGAATGAGCCTTTGCCGGTTTCGACCAGCAACCTGCCTATCGTGGCGCCGGTCTTTGCGTCCAACACATGCAGGAAATAATCGCCTTCCTGCTCCTTCATCGCGGCCAATCGCCTGGTCAGTTCGGCGTCGGATTTGATCTCCTCCCGCGCGTATTTCGACGCCACCGGCCAGGAAAGAATCATCGTGCCTTCGCGCGGCGCCACCCAATATCGTGGCGAATCTTTGCCGAACGCTTTGGACCAGAGAGCGTCGGCGCCGCGAACATCGCGCATTTCCAGAGTTACGCCGTCGAGGTAACGGCCGCCCTTATTGGTCGGCCTGGTGGTGAGCAGGAAAGGACCGTACTGCGTAACGCGATCTTCTTTGATTTCCTCACCGCTGGTTATGGCGAGCTTGTTCGTATCCAGGACCGCGATTTGGCGTCCGACATCCCCTTCCTTTGGGAAATCGGCGTAAAACATTCCCTCTTCGCTGAAGAAACCGCCGCGGAATCCGCGCAGAAGCATGGCTCGTTCGCCTTTGGTCAAATTCCAGACCGCGCCGCGCGAGCGGTCGGAGACGGCCAGCCATTTGAAATCAGGAGACAGGGCCGCCGCGCGCAATCGCCCGAGCGGATTTTGCAGCAATGCCACGGATGCGAGCAGTTGGTTTTTGTCCGTGGTGTAAAGCCCCAGTTCGCCCGTCAATCGCTCGGCGACAAAGACCTGGTCGTAAATATCGAGCGCCGGCGTCTTATTGCCTTTGATCGCCATTCGTTTGGCCAGGTCAACGACGCCGACAGCCGTTTTCTGAAACGGTCGCACCAGCAGGTAATTGCCTTTCGTCGCCGCCGCGAGCCTGCCGGGAAACATGGGAAACTCCTCTATGATCTCGCCGCCGGGCAATCCCAGCAGCGCCGATTTGCCGGGCTTCTCGCGGTTGTAAGCGATCATCCTGTCGGGCGCGGTAAAAGTGAAGCCCCCCGCAATCAGTTTCTTCACATTGCCCTTGAGCGACAGCGCCGCGCGGGACTGAAGGTCGACGACCAGCGCCGCGTTCTCCGTAGTGACGCCGACGGCGGTGAGGGCGATGCCGCGCTGCCCGGCCGCGAAATATTTCCCGTCGGGCGAAAATCCCATATTGATCAGCCTCAAACGCGCGTCGCTGATCTCGTCCGGATTTAGAATCCCCATCAGGCTTTGGAGAAAGAGAAAGAACGGGTCGGGCGTATAGAAATTCTTGCGCTGGAAGATCTGGGCCTTCGACCGCACGTCGAAGAGGTCGAGCGCGAAATTTTCGTCCAGGCATGCAAGGGCCTTGCCGTCCGGCGAGAGCAGGATCTGTAAACAGGTTTTGCGGACGATTACCTCGTGCGCCTCCACCAGCTTCTCTTCGGCGACGCTCCAGATTTCGACGCGCATGTCGGAAGTGTTGAATACGACGTTTTGCGAATCCGGCGTGAACTGGGCCTCATCGGCTTCGGGCGCGTCGATGCGGAAGACCGGTTTGAAAGGCTCGCGAGTCAGCACGTTGATTCCCGCGTCGTCCTGGGCAAGTACGTATTTGCCGTCGGAACTGAAACGCAGATGAGTTACATCGCCCCGCAGCGGGGGTTGGAGAGCCGTCTTCGAGACGACCGCATGCAGGGATTCCTTGCGGCCCAGACCGGTGTAGCTGACGACGGCCGATTGCCAGCGGGCGTATTCGCCGGCCTGCGCGTCGGAGCGGGTTTCGACGCACTCGCGCGGCAGCGTTTCGACACCCTTGATCATCTCGCGCAGGCGTTTTGACTCAGGGCTGGTCACTCCGAACAGGTCGGAGAAGAAATTGCCTGTTTTGCCCCTGGTCTCGGATAAACGGTCGTAGAGCCGCGCGTGAGCTTGCGGGTCATAGCCGGCGGCGGCCAGCGCGTAGAGTCCGATCTTGTCGGCTTCGATCTGATCTTTGTCTTCGTGATTGTCACGACTGCGAAAGACCTCCGGTTTGCGCGCGACGTTTTCGACCAGGAGGTTGTATTTCTCGAAGATGTCGCGGCGATCCGTCACCTGAGTCACACCCAGCGCTTCCCTGAGGCGGCGCGTCATGGTCAGAGATTGCTGGCGCGCCACCAGGTGGCCTATCTCGTGAGAGATCACCGCCGCCAGTTCATCCTCGCTCTGCGTGAAAGCGATCATCTTGCGCGAAACGTAAATGCGCCCTCCGGGCAGCACGAACGCGTTGGCTTCGGAAAGGTCGACCAGAAAAAACTGGAATCGCAGTCTGGTCGGAGGCAGATGTTTGACGATCCGTTCGCCAATGCGCCGCAGATAACCTGCGACTTCGTCGTCGTCAAACACGCGAAAATTGCGCTGAATCTGCTCGGCGATGGCGTCGCCGAGGTCGACCTCCTGCTCTTCGGTGAAAATGTTAGGCTCGCGCGAAACCTGCGGCGTGGGCGCCCGGCATGTCTGCTGAGCGTATATCACCATCCCGGCCTGTCCCAGCGCCAGCAGTAGAAGGCAACATTTGAATAGAATCTTCTTCATAGTTCAGCGGAGAGTTGAAAGTTACGGGTTGTCGAAACAGGGATAGAGACGCAACATTTTGCGCCACTACAGATCGTTCCTATCAGGACGATATGATTGTCGGAAGATTCCGGGACGGAAAGATTATACGCGCCTTCAGGCGGAGAAGCGGAAGGAAAATAGGGAAAAACGGAGTGGGAAGTGGAAAAGACAAGGAGACAAGGAGACAAGGAGACAAGGAAACGCCCCGCTCTCTCCTCGTCTCCCCTTCTCCCTGTCTCCTTGTCTTCCTCTTCACTTAGTGACGCCGAATTGTCCGAGTATAAAGGCGTAATCGAAGGCCGTGTCATGCAGGCGGTCGTAGCGGCCAGAGGCCCCGCCGTGGCCGCCCGGCTCCAGTTTGATCTTGAACAGGAGCAGGTTTTTGTCGGTCTTCATCTCGCGCAGCTTAGCGACGTATTTCGCAGGTTCCCAGTACATCACCTGGGAATCGTTGAGAGAGGTTCTGACGAGCATCGTCGGATAGTCTTTCTTTTCGATGTTATCGTAGGGCGAATAACTGCGCATGTAATCGTAAGCCGGCTTTTCGTTCGGATTCCCCCATTCAAGATATTCACCGACCGTCAGCGGCAGCGACGCGTCCAGCATGGTGTTCATCACGTCTACGAACGGCACATATGACACCACGGCTTTGAAGAGGTCCGGCCGCATATTGGTCACGGCGCCCATCAGCAATCCGCCCGCGCTGCCCCCGGTGATGATCAGGCGGTCTTTCGACGTGTATTTCTCATTGATCAGGTACTCGGCGGCGGTGATGAAATCGGTGAAGGTGTTCCTCTTCACCATCATTTTGCCCGTATCGTGCCACTCCTTGCCCAGTTCGCCGCCGCCGCGTATGTGCGCGATACCGAAGATCACGCCGCGGTCCAGCAGGCTCAGCCGGCTCGACGAGAAGTCGACGTCGTTCGAGATGCCGTAAGAGCCGTAACCTTCGAGGAGCATGGGCCGCTGTCCGTCGAGTTTCAGGTCCTTCTTGTAGACGATCGAGATCGGCGCCTTGACGCCGTCCGAGGCGGTGGCGTAAATGCGCTCTGACTTATAAAGATTCGGGTCGTATCCGCCGAGCACCGGCTGTTGTTTGCGGAGCTCACGTTTGCCCGTCACGACATCGTAATCGTAGACCGAATCGGGCGTGATGAATGATTCGTAGTTGAAGCGGAAAACCGTCGTATTGAACTCCGCATTCTGCCCCGGATGAGCGACGTAGACCGGATCCTGGAAAGGGATCTCATGAGACTTGCCGCTCTTCAGGTCGGTGATCTGGAATTTCGGCAGGCCGTTTTCGCGTTCGACTGCTATATAATGCCCGGCGTAGCAGTCAACGTCTTCAAGCATCACGTCCTTGCGATGCGGGATGATTTCTTTCCAGTTCTTCGGCGACGGGTCGGTGACCGGCGCGATCACGAGCCGGAAATTCTTCCCCTGATCGTTCGTGCGTATGTAGAAATTCTCGCCCAGGTGATCGATGTAATACTCGTGGTCCTCCTTGCGCGGCAGTAAGAGTTTCAACTCCTCGTTCGGCTTGTCGGCCGGCAGATACCGGGCGTCACTAGTCGTCGAACTGGACGACGAGACGACGATGTACCCTTTGCTGCGAGTTTTTCCGACGCCGGTGTTGTAAAGCTCGTCTTTTTCTTCGTAGAGCAGTTCGTGTTTACCGCCGCCCAGCGCGTGTCGGAAGATCTTGTTCGAGCGCTTCGTGA
>DASUFM010000942.1:0-2548 GCA_036274535.1 Blastocatellia bacterium | reverse complement strand
GTTTTCATATGGATAGCCAGCCACGGAGGCACAGAGACACAGAGAGAGAAATGGAATGGGCGCAACGCCGCGTTTTCTTTAGATCTTTCTCTGTCTCTCTTTTCTCTGTGTCTCTGTGTCTCCGTGGCTAATCCTATTCATCCATTTGAAACGGCTGTAGTACACAGATTCAACCACAGGGAACACGGGCCTGGCTATGGTTATTATATTTCCCGGCGCGGCCCTGTGTCTCCCCTGGTTCAACTTGTCCTAAAGTTTCTTGTTCCGGTTTAGAAGATAAATCGCGCTCCGAGTTGAATCCGGCGTGGTTGGAAAATATCGCTGAAGCGGCCCTGAATACCAAAGTTGCCGGGATTGTCGAGATTGGCATCAGGCGCGGCGAAGCGACCACGATTGAAGATGTTGAAGAACTCGGCGCGAATCTCCAACTTCATTGTTTCGGAAATGCGCGTCTTCTTAAGGATGCTCAAGTCCTCGCCGTAGAACGGCGATGTGCGCAGGTTGTCAAAGGTCGGCGCTGCGCTGCCCAGGAACGCGAGCGGGTTGGCGTAGTAGGCGCGGTATTCGGCGCTGCCGATCGGCGCCGAAGTTCCCGTGAATGATTTCGGACGCGCGAACGCCCCGATGTTGAGAGCGCGATAGTTGACGCCTCCGCTCGCGATGTAAGAAGCGTCCCGCGCCGCCTGATCGAGGAAGAACGGCTGCCCGGTCAGATTCGGACGCAGGTTGCCGCCGATGCCGACCAGGTCCAAAAAATCGCGCTGGCCGCCCAGGATGACGGGCGTCAACGGCGTGCCTGAGCGATAGCGCTGAATTGCGCTGATCTGGAAGCCGCCGGCGAGGCGATCCAGTAAGCGTCCCCGGTTCAGAAAGCGCTTGTCCTTGCCGAACGGCAATTCGACAATGTAATTGACGACCAGCGAATGTTTGACGTCGTTCGGCGACAACGAGCGCAACGAGCGACGGTCGGCCGGATTTTGCAACACTCCGGTCAGCGGCGAACCGCCGTATAGGTCTTCCGCCGCGTTCGTGATCAGCTTCGAGAAGGTGTATGAGGAGCCGATCTGCATTCCCTTGCTGAAGCGGCGCTGCAGATCGACTTTGAGCGCGTTGTACCAGCTCTGTCCCTGACTTTCGAGGCGGTTATTGATCGGCCCGTACTGCGGGAACGGTCTGAGCGCCTGCGCGACCGTGCCGCTGAATCGCCCGCCGGCGTTGTTAAAGCCGGGGTAGACGGCGTCCGGGCTTGCCGGCAACGCGAATCCGACGCTCGCCGCGTAATCGCGGTCTGACTGCGTCACATCAGCCAGCCGCTTGTTCAGCAGCGCATTGCCGAGTTTCAACGATTCGATCGGCAGGGCGTTTGGCGGCATGAAGCCGGAACGCAGACGCGTTCCCTTGCTGCCGATGTAGCTCAGAGAAAGGGCGAAGTTGTAGGGCAGCTCGCGCTGGACGTTCAGGTCGTATTGCGCGGTGCGGCCGAGCTTGTAGTTCTTGTCGTAGAAGTCGATGTCGTTGCGATCCAACTGTCCGATGTATTGATCGTTCGGGTCTGCTATCGGCAGTTTAGGGTAGTTGCTGAGCGTGATGATAGAGTCGAGCCCGCCGTTGATGTTGACCTGGCCGGGGGCGTAGCCGATCAGACCGTCCTGGCCGTTGGCGTTGTAGAAGAGCGGCGCGTAGTAGAGGCCGTAGCCGCCTCGCACTACCGTCTTGTTATTGAGCGCGTATGCGAACCCGAGGCGCGGGCCGACGTCGCTGCGGTCGGGGTTGATCAGCCCGCGATTGACCGCCTGGAGACCGCCCTGGCCGACGGCGCCGACGATGGCGCCGCGGCGGCCGCCCGCCGCCGGGTTCGCCACGTCCGGGTAGAAGCCCCGATATCTATCATGCCGCTCATTGCGCGGGCGGTCGTAGTCGTAACGGACGCCGAGATTGAGCGTCAACTTCGACGTGACTTTGATGTCGTCCTGGACGAAACCCGCCGCGAATAAATACTCGAAGCTGGGCGCAATCGTTTGCAGGCTGTTGAAGGAGAACTCCGGCTTGCCGGTGAGCAGACTGGCGATGGGCCAGCCTTCGGTGAAATCATTCGTATTGCCCGTCTGGTTGCTGCGGAAATTGAAGTTGCCGCCGATGTCAAAATGGAAGTTGACGTTCAGCTGCTGACGGCGGGCGTTACCGCCGAATTTGAAGGTGTGGCGCCCTCGCGTATAGGTCACGTTGTCGCTGAATTCGGCTGTGTTGTCGCCGACCTGGTTATCAAAGAACGTTGAGCCGCCCGTCTGGTAAGCGCGCGGATCGACTGAAGTCACCGGGTCGCCATAACCCGGAAACCCGATCAGCGGCTGGCCGAGGTCTTGCGTCGAGCCCGCCGGCAGACCGAGCGCCGTCGCTCGTCCTGCGCCCCTGCCGAAATTGAAATTCTGCACATCGGTGCGATTCCAGCCCAGATTGACGTGGTTTAGCAGCCTCGGAGTGATGGCGTAGTCGTGTTGCAGGCGAAAGTAGTAAGAGCGGAAGGTCTGATCCCATACCCCCTGCGCGA
>DASUFM010000941.1:0-4574 GCA_036274535.1 Blastocatellia bacterium | reverse complement strand
TGCTGGCTCAGACCGTCCCGGATTTCTCCCAGAGATGTGCGCGGATGAAAGAGAAGGCGCGACTGGAAGTCATCATAATGAAGATCTTGTGCAGCGCGTCCTCAGGCAGTTGCGCTGGGGGTGGCTTGACGACGCGAGGGGCTACGTAGGGATGGCGGCTGATGCCGGCCAGTTCCAGGGCGATCCCCTCGGGTTGGAGAATAAAATCCACGACGCCCGCAGCGATGGCGGCGCGCGGCATGCCGTCATACTTGGCCGATTCAGGGTCCTGGGCGAAAGTGATGCCGCCCTCTCCCTTGATGGCCGCCAGCCCCTGCGCGCCGTCGGACGCGGTGCCGGATAAAATCACGCCGATCGCGCTCGCGCCCTGATCCTGCGCCAACGTTCGCAGGAAATAATCAATGGGCATATGCTGGCCGACGACATTGGCGCGCGGCATGAGATTAAGGCGCCCATGCAGTATCGCCATGTTCGTGTCGGGCGGAATGACATAGACGTGATCAGGCTCCACAGGCATGCCGTCCCTCACCTCGGTAACAGGCATTTTGATCGCCCGCGAAAGGATCTCCGTCAGCACGCTCTCATGGTTCGGGGCGAGGTGCTGCACCACCACAAACCCCATGCCGGTGTCGGCTGGCAAAGCCTTGAGCAATTGGGTGAACGCTTCCAAACCGCCGGCTGAAGCCCCGATCCCGACAATCGGGAATGATTTGTCGCCAGGCTGCTGATCCTGAACGTTATTTGCAGGCATGTCCGTCATTGGAGCCTTGGCCCGATCGGCTTTGGGCGAAGATGATTTTTTCGGCGTTGGCTTTTTTCTTTTCGGCTCAGCCATATCCTTTCATCTCTCACTTCAGAATTTCTGAGATCGCCTTAAGCAACCTGTCCCCCGTGTATGGTTTCGGCAGTAATGATTTTACACCCGCCTGAGCGGCTTCGAGAATTCGCCCGTTTCCGCTCAGCCCGCTGGCGGCGATGATCCTGACCTATCTCCAACGCGGCAATGAATCCCTCGCGCGTATCCACGCGTTCGGTTTCGCATTCGACGCCATCCGATCTCAGAGTCTCCTCGATCAACCTGGCGTCGAGCGGGTTGTCTTCCAGCAGGAGAATGCGCAGTGAGGTTTGCATTGGATTTCAATTCGTAACAGCCTGCAAAGGAAACGCAGTCAGAGTTGCGGAGGGCGATTGATAATCATCCAGAACAGCCCAGGCTGTTTGATCGCGGTGGCGAATTCATCGAAGTCCACAGGCTTCACGACGTAAGCGTTGACGCCGACGCGGCTTCGGGCTCCAGTTCGTTCAGGTTGCCAGCTCCCACATTATCCTCTGATTGCCTGGGGCGGTTGTTGCCGGGCGATCGCCCGAAGGATTCCGATCAGGTTGCAAGTGTTTGGTAAAGTTAGAGGCGTTACGATACCAGAATGAGTGGCGAACTGTTAAATCAGACCACACAAGATTGGTACACCGATTCAGTACCGCGACCGGTAGGGAGCGTTATCCAGGCCACTGCGACGCTCCCTACCGGTCGCGGTACTGACACAATCTTGCCTGGTCTGATTTAGAACGACACCAGTATGCGGAGAATCTGCGGATTGTCAAAGCGTATTTTAGACGCCTTCGGTCGGATCTGATAGCAAGTAGAGCGGACAATGTCGCCAATGCCAGTTCAACCGGCATTTCTAAACAACGCTGCGAATTGCCTGCGTGGATTGATTTGTCGCGGCTCTTGCCGCTCGCGAACCCATTTCATCGCTGACTTTCTGACGTCAATGACGGGTTGAGAATCAGCCTTCCGATGATCTTCAGTAATGGGCGGCTCAGAAAGTGGACTGCGTTTGATCAACCTGGCGTTCTTCATGTTGGTTTCCTTGTAATCGAGAAGTTCGAGAGGAAGGATGGCAATAATTGTGCCGCGTTCTCTATCTCCTTCCTGCTTCAATTGCCAAAGCGTTTTTCAAGATGGGATCGGCCAATCACACCAAAGAGATGGGGAATATCGCGCACTCCAGAGCGCAAGATTCCGCTATTGCGCTCGCCCTACGCAGTACCGCTCATTCGTAGCGCAGCGCTTCAATCGGATCGAGACCCGCCGCCTTGCGCGCCGGGTAGTAGCCAAAGAAGATGCCCACCGCGGCTGAGAAGGCGACCGCTCCCAGTATCGCCGCGAACGAAACCAGCGTTTGCCATCCGAGGAGTCGCGGGATGAGGATTGAAATCGCCACGCCGAGCAGTATTCCGATCAGCCCGCCGATCAGGCTGAGCACGATGGATTCGATCAGAAACTGGGTCCGCACCGCCGATGATCGAGCGCCGACAGCCATGCGGACGCCGATTTCGCGCGTGCGCTCGGTGACCGACACCAGCATGATGTTCATGATCCCGATGCCGCCCACCAGCAGCGAAACGCCGGCGATGCTCCCCAGCAGCCACGTCATAATCCGGTTCGTCTCGACCGCCGCCTCGGCGACGTCCGCCAGGTTGCGGACGGTGAAATCGCTCTCCTCGTTCTGCGAGAGCCGGTGGCGCTGGCGCAACAGGTCTGTGATCTGCCGCTGCGCCGTGTAGGTCGTCTCCGGCGAGATCGCCGAAACGTAGGCGAACTGCACATGCGTAATGGCGAGCATTTTCTTCTGGACAGTGGTATACGGCGCGAACACCACGTCGTCCTGGTCGCGGCCTCCTGGATCCTGCCCCCTCCTGGCCAGGACTCCGATGACTCGAAACGGCATATTCCTGACACGGATCGTCTGGCCGACCGGAGCGGCGCCAGGAACGAGGTTGTCAGCGACGGTCCGGCCGATGACGGCGACGCGAGCCGCCGTGCGGACGTCGGCTTCGGTGAAAAATTCTCCGCTTTGAACGTCCCACTTGCGAATCTGTAGGAACTGTTCATTGACCCCTTGAATCGAACTGTTCCAGTTCCTGGCGCCGAAGACCAGTTGTGCGCGGGCGTTGACGGCGGGGCTGGCCGCCGACACGCTCGGAATCTCGCGCCGGATCGCTTCGATGTCGTCAACGGTCAGAGTGTTCAAGCTGGTCGCGCCTGTGCCGCTGCGCACCCCGCCGACGTTCTGCGAACCCGCGCCTACGAAGAGCAGGTTGGTTCCGACGCTGGCGATCTGAGCCTGCACAGAGGCCTGCGCCCCCTGACCGATGCTGACCATCGCGATCACGGCGGCTACGCCGATGACGATGCCGAGCATCGTCAGGGCTGAACGCGCCTTGTTTCGGGCCAGCGCGCGAAAAGCGATGCGCAAGATCATCGGGAGGTCTACGAACTTCCTGGCAGGCGGTGAAGGCCCTTGCCTGATGAGAGCCGAAGGCGACTCCTTCATCGTCACGGACATCAGACGCAACTCCCTGGCGGCGTCGCGGCGGTTGACGACGGGTTCATCGCGGTCGATCTCGCCGTCCTTGAAGACGATCACACGCCCGGCGAACTCGGCTATGTCCGGCTCGTGTGTGACGATGATTAACGTGATCCCCAGTTCGTGGTTGAGCCGCTGGAAGATTCCCATAATCTCGACCGACGTTCGCGAGTCGAGGTTGCCGGTCGGCTCGTCGGCCAGGATGATCGCGGGGCGGTTGACCAGCGCCCTGGCGATGGCTACGCGCTGTTGCTGGCCGCCGGAAAGCTGATTCGGATAACTGCGCTCGCGCCCGGCAAGCCCTACGGCCGCCAGCGCCTCCGTCGCGCGCCGGCGCCGCTCAGCCGTTTCGACGCCGGCGTAGAGCAGCGGCAGTTCGACGTTTTCCAGCGCCGATGTGCGCGGCAGCAGGTTGAAGCCCTGAAAGACGAATCCGATTTTACTGTTGCGGATGTCGGCGCGCCCTTCCTGCGGGAGTTGTGACATGTCCTGGCCCTCGAGCATGTAAGTCCCCCGCGTCGGCCGGTCCAGGCAGCCGATGATGTTCATCAACGTCGATTTGCCTGATCCTGACGCGCCCATGATTGCTATAAATTCGCCTTGATCGACGGTTAGAGAAACTCCCCGTAGCGCCGGCGCATCGACATCTCCGGTCGAGTAGACCTTGTGAAGGCCTTCCAGTCGGATCAATCTAGAGGAGTCCGCCGAAGGCGCCGGCCGGGCGGCAGTTTTTTTTAACTGAGGGGACTCTTCGATTACCAACTGCATATGACCTCTCTTATCGTGGCCTCATCCCTCCGCCAGGGCCGCCCGGCGCGTTCCTGAATCCCGGCGCGCTCTGTGAAGATTGAGATTGGCTCTGACCGGATACTGTTTGGCCGACGATGACTATTTCGCCTTCCTGGAGACCGCCTTCGATCACTTCAGTCGCGGCGCCATCGGTGATCCCGATCTTGATCAGGCGCGGTGACGGCTTTTTATCCGACCCCGGCGCCCAGACGATGCGCGACTGGCCTTCCAGAACGGGGTCTGTCGCGGAAGCGAAATCGAAACTGCGTTCCGCCTCTGGAAGCGCCTCGCGTATCTGCTTTCGTGTTAGCCCTTGTGGAGAGAATCGCAGCGCGGCATTAGGGACTTTGACAGCGTTGTTGCGCTCCGCGATGTAGAAGGTCAGGTTGGCCGTCATGCCCGGCTTGAGCTTCA
>DASUFM010000940.1:0-7954 GCA_036274535.1 Blastocatellia bacterium | reverse complement strand
TCTTTACAAATGGGACGCTCCCGGCGGCGCTCGCGGGCTGCGATTGCAATTCCTTGGCGATGTCTTTCAGCTTGATCAGCTCCGAACCCTCGAGGCGGATCTCCTTCAGGTCGTAGATGGCGCCCGGATCCACGTCGTAGAAGACCCGCAGGTTTTCGCCCGAGCAATTTTCCGGTTCGCATCTCGCGTTGACTTCAGCGAAGAAATAGCCGTTCTCCTGCAGATGTTCCTTCAACCTCCGTTCGCCCATGCGCATGAACGCGCGGCTGAAGCCCTGAGTCATGACGGGCAGCAACTCGCGCATCTTGCCCTGGCTGAGCTTGAAGTCCTGAATATCGCTGACTTTTACCTGCGCCTGTGGGAGCTTCGGTTTAACGATGCGCGTCAGGGAATCGGACGGCGCGCCCGGCTCCGAAGTCCGTTCCGGATTGAATCCGAGCGAGAATCTCTGTCGCCCGCGCAATTCAATCGTGAAAGCCTCGTTCTGGCCGCCTACGCTGGCGGCGCCGCCTTGCGTGTAAGACGCGAGCGCCGAAAATCGGTTCGAGAGCGCATATTCAGCCAGGGCCGTCTGCTGAGCGGCCGAAGAACCCAGGTTGGTCGAATAGCTGAAATAGAGGTTGCGGGAGAATTGCTGGCCGACGGTGAGGCGCGCCGCCGGGTTCGAGTTCGGGCCGATCACCGGATCGATCTGAAAACGGCTGATTCCCAGCAACTGCTCGGTGGGGCGCGAGATCAACCCCGAAGAGAGCAACGAAGCCGCGGCGCCGACGCTCGGATCGCGGCTGCCCAGCAGCGTTCCGGTTTCGGCGCGTCCGGTGGTGATCAGCGACAGAATCTCGTTGGAAGTCAACTGCGGTTCGGAGCGCAGAACCAGATAGGGGTCATCCAGGGGGCCGCTCAGACCGATATTGACGTGATAGCCGTTGTAGTCGCCCTCGGCCTGAAGGTTGAGCAGCGGCTTCGAAGCGTTCGACGCAAATTCGACCGAGCCGGCGATGATCTCCAGCCGCTGCCCGCGAAAGCGCCAGGTCCCTCCGTCGACATTTATCAATCCGCTCGCGTCCGGTGAAGTGAGAGGGCCGGTCAGCGTAAGGATCGCGGACCCGACAGTATTGATCTGATCGTTCTGAACGATCAGAGAGTCGCGCGCCTCGACCCGAACGTCCATCGTCACCGGCGGAATCTTGAATTGATCCGGCGACGTCGATGGCATGGACATGTTTCCGAGCGAAATGGAGGCTCCATTGCCCACGGCCACGTTGTCAATATCGATGCTCGGTTTGTATTCGGCCTGCGGGATGTTGATCTGGCCGGCGAGCGTCTGTCCCTGCGGCGTTCCGGCGAGCGTCAGCCCGCCGTTGATGGTCGCGGTGATTTCCTGATAGGCGATCACCGCGTTGTCGACTTTGATGTTGTATAGCCACTCTTTCGGGCGAAGCCTGTTTAACTTGATCGAGCCGTCGGCCGTGACGCGCCCGTCGTTGGCGTCGGCCGCGAATTTTTCGAGCCTGATCTCATCGCCGGCGAGCGTGAACCGCCCGATTCCGTTCGAGATGAATATGGGCGATTCGCCCATTGATAGACCGAATCCATGGACGTCGATCCTTCCCTGCGTCTTCGGGTCGTCGAACGTTCCGCTCAATCGCGCGTCTATCTGCGCCGAACCGAAAAGCAGCAGACCTTCGCTCAACTGTGGCAGGCGGTCCAGATTGACGCCGCCGGAGATCGAGAAGTCCATCTCGGCCTGGTTGCTGAAGGCCAGCGTCCCGCCGAAATTCAGGTTGGCGCCTTCCCCCGTGACGCGCACGGGCGGAATTATGACCTGCGAGCCTTCGATCGTGATCATGGTCGGCGTTTCGATCTTGACCGGATTGTCCGCGACGAGCAGCGCCACGTCCAAGAGCGTCACGCCCCCGCGCAGCCGTTCGAAACTCGCCACGCCCTTTTCGTCCAGCGACGGCCCTTCGATTCGCAGGCTGCCGGTGACCGAGCCTTTGAGGGTCGAATTCAATTCGGGCGCGAGCGCGTCGACCAGTGGCGCGATATCCACGTTGGCCAGGTTGCTTTCAATCCTGATGGGGCGGCCCGGCGCGCGCAGCTCCACGCTGGCTTTGATCAGATCGGGTTTGCGGTCCGGTTGTGATTTGCCGTTCGCGGCCAGAATGCCCGTCAGCAACTGAGCGTCCAGACGCCCCCCGGCGCTGGTGTGGGCGGTCAGTTTCAATTCGCCCGTGTCGCGCCCGTTGATCTTCACGCCGCGGCCCTGCGCGGCCAGTTCGACTTTGAGCGTCTCCCAGTCGAAGTCGATTTGTTTTCCGTCGAGAATCCTGCCGCTGACCTGGAAATCCGCGTCGGCTCCGCCTTCGACGCGCGTCTCCTTCAACTCGAAGATCTCGGCGAAATTGTCCAGAGAAATCCGCTCGGCTTTGCCTCCGACTTTGAATGAATAATCGTCGAGGTTCATCGAGCCGCTCGCGGTCAGTCGCTGGGGCGGCGTTTGAACTTCCAGCATGTCCAGCGTCGCGTTCCTGCCATCGATTTTTACGCTGGCCGTGGCCAGCCGCGCTTCGCGCTCCGCGATCTTGCCGTCGATGAGATTGAACCGGCCCGAGCCGGAGGGTTTCGCCGGCAGCCCCGTAAGATGGACCTCGCCGGAAACCCCGCCGCTGATGAATTGATTCGCGCTCGGCGAGCCAGCCGCGGCCAGGATCGTTTCCAGATTCATTCGATCGATCGTCGCGTCGAGCCTGCCCGTGTTCGCGTTATGATCCAGCGGCGCCGCGAAGTCGAATTTTATGGATTCTCCGCCGGAGGCGGTGATCGATCCCTTCTCGACGCGCGCTTCGGACGGAGAAATGAAGACATGGCCGGCGAGTGACCCGAGTATCGCGTCGCGCATCCCGAATGTCCCCGCCTTCACGTCGGCATCGATGGACGCCTTATCGATGGGCCCCGTGACGCGCCCCTCGGCTTTGAAATCGCCTATGATCTGCGGTTCATAGCGTTCCAGGTAGGACCTGACGGCCCCGAACCCGCGAGCGATCTGAACCAGTTGCTCCGCCGAAGTCGAATTGAGAGAGAGTCGCAGGTCGGATTCGCCGTCGACCGAGAGCGAGCCGCCGCCGATCAGAGATGAGCCCGAGGCCGCGAGTTTGAGTTGATCTATGCTGAAAACGCCGTTGACGGCCTTGACTTCGACGTCGCCGGTGATCGGTATCGACTCGGAGGCCTCGTCCGATTTGCCGTCGAAATGGGCCGCGATGCGGCCGTTGAGGCTGCGCGGATCGGCGCCGACGAAACTCAGATCGACTTCCCCACGGATCTTGCCGGAGATCGGCAGCTTCTCCTCGTTCGGGAGCGCGGCGAAGAGCGTCGTCGCCGATTTGGTCTCGACGTCGGCGAAACTGGCTTTCACTTTGTGAGTCGCGCCCGCGGCGAGCGGCAGAACGTACTCGCCCGCCACAGTCCCGCCGAGGATGGCGCCTTTGACGCCGCTCAGGGTAAGCGACGTGTTGTCGAATGTGGCCATGGCCTCGGCGGCCGTGACTTGCGCGCCGCGAACCTCGCCATTGGCCAGCGCGGCCGAGGCTTTGACCTCGTATTTCGCGCCGCCGATCTTCGCGGCAAGGTTGTTGAGCGACAGGCTGTTGAATTTGCTGTTCGGGCCCTCGATCGCGGCGACGCTGATTTTAGGCGCGTTGATGGCAGTCTCTCCGCCGGCCGTCTCGCCCTTGAGGTCGTTGATGACGATCGCTCCCAGCTTCACCTTGTCGATCATCGCCGATCGCGCGCGAATCTGATCGCTCGCGAAGGCGATCCGATCGCCCCGGCCCTCGCCGGAGAATGGAACGCTGGCGTCCGACAATTTTACTTTTGCGATGGAAGTCTCGGCGGAATTCGCGGCGCCTTTGAAAGTGTAATGCGCGCCTTCGCCGTCAATGCGGCCCTTGATCGCGGCGTCTCCCAGGAGTCCGCGGTTAAGGGACAGGACGCGCGAGGCTTCTTCGAGCTTCAACTGCGAATCGAAATCGAAGCCGTAGCGCGGCGCGGCCCAGTTCTCGATTCGGCCCCTGGCTTTGACCTGCCCCAAGTTCGATTCGAGGCTCAGCCCTTTGACCTCGACGCCGCCTTTGGAGACGCTCGCCGTCAGTTCGAGTTTGCCGAGTCGGCTTTCGCGGTCCGCGTAAACGGCGCGACCCGACGCGCTGTTGAATTGGATGTTGACTGTGTTCGGATTGTCGGGCTGGGCGGTGGCTTCAACGTCCCGGACCTCAGCCTCGATCCGCCGCGTCTGGTCTTTGAAGTGAATCGCGCTTTCGGAGATCAACGCGACCACCCGAGTCGTGTTGAGAGTGATGGCTTCCGATTTCGGCGGGACGTAATGCACTCCGTCCAGGTTCGTCCGGCCCTGGCCGTCGACCTCATAGTAGAAATTCGCGCCTTCGACCGCCACGTCTCTGACGGCGATTTCGCGGCTCGTATCCAGCGCGAGAGGGTCGCTGATCTCGATCAGCGTATCCAGTTTCTCGACCGTGGCGACGAGCTGGTTAGTCTGTTCGTTGTAGATTTTCAGGTCACGCAGCCGCGCTGTTTGCGTATCCCAGCTGACGCCGAAGCTGCCGATCTCCGCCCGCAACCCGAATTCGCGGAGTTTGGATTTGATCTTTCCGGCGACGTATTTATTGAAACTTTCGGATCTTATGTATAGCCAGACGGCGAATACGAGAGTCCCGACAATCAGGGTTATCGCCGCGATTGTGAATATGAGGCGCTTGATCCGGCTTGTGCGCATGACTGGCCATATTTCCGCAGAAGATGAAGTCGATTTCATGGTCAGGCCCAACAAAGCTAATAGAGAAAGTGACGGGGGATCCTATTGTTTACAAAGTGGCTGTAATGTTCAAGCCTGTCGATCAAGAAATTTCGCGCGTCTTTCATATCACTTGCGACGCCATAAAACAATTGAAGTGGACGGATTTACAGGATTTCTCAGGGGTTTATAAATTGAAATCAATCCTGAGAGCCCCTGTAAATACTGTTTACTTTCCGCCAGGCGCGGCCGATGGCGGCCGATGGCGGCCGGGGGCGGCCGATGGCAGATTGATATTCTTCCGGCGTGTTGACGTTGATGAAGAAGCTTTCGGCGTCAGGCAGGCGCGCGAATTCCGCGAAGTGGACGCGACGCGTTGAAACCCGCGAATAAAGCAGATCGACCTTGAGCTCATTCGCCGCGAGCGCCTGCGCGACAGTCGCCTCCAGCAATTGATCGTAAATCGCCGCGAGAGGCTGCAGTCGGTTCGATTGATCCAGCGGGACCGTAATGGATTGCGGATTGCGGCCCTTGCTTGTGGATGATTGCGGATTTTTTCCCAGATGAATATCTCGAATGAATGAGAGAAACTCGGTCGTAATGAACGGAAGGTCGCAGGCCAGAATCAACGCCGATTCGCCCTCCGCGCAATGCGCGAGCGCCGTGTGAATTCCGCCGAGCGGGCCGAGATGTTCATGCAGGTCGAAGATTAGCTTCGCGCCGCAGGACCCGGCCAGCTTTTCATACCTCCCGATCTGTGGATTGGCCGCGTTAACGATTATTACGAGACGACCGGCGACGGGGCGAGCCGCGGCGAGCGCCCGCTCGATCATCGTAACGCCGTCTATCTCGAGCCAGGCCTTGTCTTTGTTCATTCGCGAGCTTCGGCCGCCCGCCTGAATGAAACCAACAATTGCGGATTGCGGCCCTTGCTTGTGGATGATTGCGGATTGTTTTCCAGTATCCATGGCGGTTTACCTCTTATGGGCGGTTTACCTCTTATGCGGCCACGGCTCCGAATTATGGGATTGAGCTTATCTCGGGATGTTTCTCAAAATCCGCAATCCGCAATCCGCAATCCGCAATCGCTTATGTTATATTCCCCGGCGAGGTTGCATTATCAGCAATTGTCGAGTTCCAGATCAAAGAGGTGGCGAATCATGAAAAGAATGTCGACGCTTGTTTCCCTGATTATTTTGGCGGCCCTTAGCTGCTTTGCCCAATCCGTGTCACATGGCGGGCAGGGAGGCGGCCAGGGTAAGCCGTCAAAAGCCGAATTTTTCCCCGTCGATCAGGTCAAACCTGGAATGCGCGCGGTCGGTTACACGGTCTTTTCCGGCGCCGAGCCTAAAAAGTTCGAGGTCGAGGTTCTGGGAGTATTAAAGGGCTATCCGAACCCGCAGCAGAACGCGGTAATAACCAGGCTGGTCGGCGACGAACTCGATCACACAGGGGTCTTTCAGGGAATGAGTGGAAGTCCCGTCTATATTGACGGAAAACTCCTCGGCGCGGTCGCGTTCGGCTATCAGTTCGCCAAAGACCCGATTGCCGGGATCATGCCGATTCAATACATGGTCGGGGTTTTCGAGGAGAAGAAGGGAGGCGACGGCAATGGACAAAAGTCTCCCCAGCGGGGCCGTCAGGTCTCGTTCTCCGAAATTTCATTTAACGAGAATTCGCGAGAATTCGCCGAATTCGTGAAGACCGTGAGCGGCGCCGGCGGTTCAGGCGCGCAGGCAGTGAGCGGGCCTGGCGCGCAGGTCCTGACGCCGATCGCCACTCCTCTGGCGATCACGGGCGTGTCGCCGGAGGTGATCGCGCGATTCGCGCCCATCTTCCAATCCTGGGGCTTCGCGCCGGTGGCCGGCGCGGGAAGCGCGGCGGAAGTGTCCGAATTGAAGAAAGCCGACGCGAATACGCTGAAACCCGGCTCGACGATCGTCGTGCCGCTGGTGCGAGGCGATTACTCGCTATCCGCCGCCGGGACCGTGACTTACCGCGACGGCAATCGCATCTATGCTTTCGGCCACCCGTTCCTGAGCCTGGGCGTTTCGGAACTCCCGATGCACGAAGGCGAGGTGCTGACTGTGATGTCGTCGGCCGCGACTTCGTTCAAGATGAGTGTTCCGACCGCGATGGTCGGCACGCTGCGCGGAGACCGTTCGGCGGGAATTTACGGGGAACTCGGCGTGGCGCCGCGAATGATCCCGGTCGAGGTCAATCTGAAGACCAGCCGCGGCGAGGATCGAAAATATCGGTACGACGTGGTCGCCGACCGTTTTCTGACTCCGCTGCTGATGCAGATGACCATGCTCTCGACCATCGCTTCGACCGAACGCACCATAGGCGATTCGACATTGCAAATTCGCGGGCGGATAAAACTCAAGGGGTTGCCGGACGTGGAGATCGAGAATCGCCTGTCATCGTCCATGAACGCCCCGCTGGCCGCGGCCTTCGCCACGTCGCAACCGGTCAGCGCCATCTTCAACAGCGGCTTCAAAGACCTGGAATTCGAGAAACTGGTTTATGACATAACGTCTCGCGACGCGCGCAGCACCGGCATACTCGACCATCTCTGGATTAATGACACGGACGTCAGGCCCGGCGAGAAGATAGAAATTCAAGCCTTTGCCCGCACCGAAGGCGGCGGCGAATATGTAGAGCGCATCCCGGTGGAAATCCCGAAGGACGCGCCCGCCGGACAATTGCAGATTGTCGTCGGCGACGGCGGCTCGATTCAGGCGCTGGAGCCTCGCGCCGGTTTCACGCCGAAGTCGCTCGATCAACTCGTGCGCGAACTGAACAAGATTCGCAAATCGGACCGGCTCTACGTCCGGCTGGCGCGCGCCGACAGCGGCGCCGTCATCAAGAATGAAGAGATGCCGAGCCTTCCGCCCTCGGTCCTGGCGACGCTCGGCTCTGACCGCACGATCGGCGGTTACTCGCTGACCCGCTCCGCCACGATCTTTGAAAAAGAGATCGCGCCGGCGGAATTCGTGATTTCCGGACAAAGAACGTTGACTGTCAATGTAGTGAATCAATAACGCTGGAGAACGCGGAACACGCGGAAATAACGGAAATCGCGGAACAATTCTCGACAGACTCTTCCGTATGTTCCGTTATTTCCGCGTGTTCCGCGTT
>DASUFM010000939.1:0-3616 GCA_036274535.1 Blastocatellia bacterium | reverse complement strand
TTGTTCGCTGATTCCCTATTGGTCGGAACAGCTGGGGAAGGAAAAACTGTACGCCCGCCAGCTCTCGAAGCGGGGCGGCGAACTGTTTTGCGAGTTGAGAGGGGAACGTGTAAAAATCGGAGGTCACGCGGTCTTATACTTGAAAGGCGAAATTTACGTCTGAACTTCCCCGCTCAGGATAAAACTTCCTATCTGCACATGCTTTGGGCCTCGATGGCGTTCGCCGTGATGGCGGCGTTCAGCCACCGGGCCGGCGAATATTGCGATTGGCAACTGGTCGTTGTGGCGCGCTCAACCGGCGCCTTTTTCTTTGCGGCGATTATCGCCAAAGCCACGGGCGTCAAGCTCATCTGGAGAGGTGAGATCACGCTATGGGTGCGGAGTGTGGCGGGGAGCGCCGGAATGATTTGCAACTTTTACGCGCTCGCGCATCTGCCGGTGTCGGACACATTGACCTTGATGAACACGTCGCCGATCTGGGTGACGCTGCTGTTATGGTTGATTTTCGGGCAGCGGCCTGCATTGAGCATAATCTTCGCGGTGGTTATCAGCGTCATCGGCATCGCTCTGATTCAGCAGCCGCATTTTCATGGCGGGAAGTTCGCTTGTCTGATGGGGCTTTGCGGGGCGTTTTGCACATCCATCGCCATGCTCGGCCTCAACCGATTGAAACACATCGATCCGCGCGCCATCGTCGTGCATTTTTCCGGCATCGCCAGCGTCGCCACGTCGCTGTTTCTGCTGCTGACCGACCGCAAAGATTACTCGGCGCAACTGGGTAATAGATCGACCCTGGCCTTGTTAATAATGGTCGGCGCGGCTGGCGTGGCCGGACAAATCGGAATGACGCGCGCTTTCGCCAAAGGCCAGGCCTCGCAAGTCTCAGTCATCGCCCTGTCACAAATCCTCTTCGGCCTGGGTTTCGACGTCTTGTTCTGGAATCACTCCGTCAATCTGATCTCGTTGCTCGGCATGGCTCTGGTGATCGCTCCGACGTCCTGGATAATTCTCGGCAAGGCGTCTCTGCAAAGCCACGATCTGACCGAAGTCGAATAGGACTTATGGGACCTATAGGACCTATAAGTCCTATAGGTCCTGTTTTACCTAAAAACTGAACTTCACCGCCAACTGGAACGCGCGCGGCCCGCCGGAACCGAAAACGCCGCCAGCGGTCGTGACGGGGCTCCCGAAGCTCGACGACCGCAGGAAGCCCGGGTCGCTCGGATCATTGCTGTCGCGCGTCAACACATTCGAGAAGCCCGAATAATTCACGTTCGACACGCCCAGGACGTTCGTCACGTTGAACAGATTGAAGACCTCGGCGATCGGTTCCAGACGCGCCTTCTCGCCGAAGCTGAACACTTTCGAAAAACGCAGATCGAATGAACTGAAATTGTCATTGAACCGGGCGTCGTCTCGAACCAGCGGTAACGGCTGCCCGTTCACGCCGCCGGACGCGTTCAACTGAGTCAGAAAGCTATTGAGTTCCGCTCCTGTTTTGAACTGGCGGCCTCCGGCGTTGCGTTGCAGGATGGGGATGCGCGAACTGGCGTCTGGCAGCAGAATGTCCATCGGGACGCCTGAGGCCAGCGTCAGGATCGGCGCAAGCTGAAAGCCGTACGGCAATTCAACCCCGCCCGAAAACGTGAAATAGTGGCGGCGGTCATTCGGAGTCGGCCCGTATTCCAACTGGACATTGTTCGGATTCACCGGGCCGTTCGAGAATGGGATCTGATCGTCGTTGGCGTAATTGAAGGCTTTTGAGAGCGTGTAGGAAGCGCGGAACTGATACCGTTTCGAGAAGCGCTTTTCCAGGCTCATCAGCAGCCCGTCGTATTTCGTTTTCACGCTCGATTCCAGATTGACCACTCGATCCGGACCGCCTACGACGGGGTTGTTCACCAGGCCTATCGTGCGCCCTATGATGAAGCGCGTCCCGAAGTTGTGCAGGTAATCCGCGCGCATGACTAAATCCCGCGCCAGTTCGCGCTGTATGCCGAAATTGAACTGCTGAACCATTGGATTCCGCAGGTTGTTGTCTATGATGTTGATGCCTCTCGAGCCAGCGCCCGGCAGGATGAAGCCGGTGAAGGGATTGCTGAGCGTCGGGGCAAACGGCTGAAACCTGCCCGTCGCGGGATTGATGAAGATCGGCATGCCCGTCGGATCGCTCAGCGCGTTTCCGGCGCGAACTTCGATCGCCAGCGCGCGCCCGTCCAGCCCGCGTTCCAGCGACATGATCTCCAGCGTAACTCTGTCGTAATAGATTCCGTAGCCGCCGTGAACGCTGGTTTTGCCGTCATTCGTCGCCCAGTTGAAGCCGATACGCGGCGCGAAATTATTCGTGTCGCGTTTACGATCGCCGCGATAAAACGACTGAACGATCGGATTGCGGTTCTCATACCAGGAATTGTTATTGACGTTGGTGTCCAGTTCGTAGCGCAGCCCCAGGTTCAGCGTCAGGTTTTTCGATAATCGCCAATCATCCTGCGCGAAGAAAGCGAAGTAATTGTTATCGGCGTCAGGAAGGAGCAGACCCTGGTCCGGCTTCGAGCTGCGCAGCGTGACGGCGAAAAGCAGGTCGTTGTCGTCCACTCTGCCGTCGCCGTTGAAATCGGCCTGGGCGAAATCCTGCACGAACTCTATGCGGCCCTGCTGAAACACGCCCAGATCGAATAGCGCATCCACGCGCTGCGCATCGCCGCCGAATTTAAAAGTGTGCTGGCCGCGAACGACAGACAGCGCGTCCGAGAATTGCAGCCGGTTCACCTTCGTCCCCTGCGGTATGCGAAAAGAAACGCCGTCCAGGATCGATGGAAAAGTCAGTTGCGGCCCGGTCGTCAGCGGATTCGTGGCATTGCTGAAGTTGTTGACGCTGAAATTGAATTCATTGACGACGGTCGGAGAAAACACGCGAGTCCAGTTCGCCAGAAAAGCCTGATGATCGTTGTTGAGTTTTTGCCGCTGCGATGCGGAGCCGATCGCGCGATCCAGTTTCGTCGCCCCTGTGTCTTCGAGCCGTTCGATCGCATAACGGAAATTGACCCTGTCATGATCTGAAGGAGACCAATCGCCGCGCGCGAGTCCCAGCAGGTCGTTGAGCGGCGCCGGCGCGAAGCCGCGGCGTATCTGGCGCGCCGCCACGTCGCGTTCGCCGACTAACACAGCTCCATCCTGATTGCGATACTCAAAGGAGCCGAACCACCATGCGCGACCCTTTTTGAGCGGGCCGCCGAGCGTCGCCGCGTACTGTTGCCGGTCAAACGGCGGTTCCGGATTGCGGCGGTCAAAAGTCGCCGGCAATCCCTGCAAACGCCGGTCACGCTCGAAGAATGAAAACGATCCATGCAAATCGTTCGCGCCTGACTTTGTGACGACGTTAATAACCGATGAAGCCGAGCGACCGAGTTCAGCGGAAAAACGATTCGTCGCGATCCGGAATTCCGCCACCGCGTCCTGCGAGATATTGATGAGCGGCCCGCCCACAGCGTCGTCGTTATTGTCCGTACCGTCAATCGTGATATTGCCGCCGCGCCCGAGTTGCCCGGCCGAAGAGATGATGACGCTGCCGGTCTTGGTCGGATCGAAGTTCGGCGCAGGAGTATTGCCAGGTATG
>DASUFM010000938.1:0-6552 GCA_036274535.1 Blastocatellia bacterium | reverse complement strand
CTGCGACGAGACCTCTTCAATATAAGAGCTGAGAAATCTGGACCTGGCGGCAAGATCGCCGCGCGATTCCGAGTCTTCCGCCGCCTTCAACAACTCGCAGAGGCGATTGGCGTCATCTTCTTTGCCGACATATTGCCTGGTCAGGTTGCGAAAGCAATCAAAGTCAAAAAGCGAATTTTCCGGCTCGTTTTGAACCGCGTGAGGATCAACGCTGAATTGTCTTTTCAGTGTGGAACCGAGCATGTCCAGATTCATTGCGTCATTTTTCATGTCGCACTCCTTGCCGCCGGCGTCTTCGGCTCTTTCGGAAAGGAAGAGACGCAAAATTCCGCGTCTCTTCCGACTATTTACAACCGACTTCCGCTACAGTATTCGCGCAAGCGTAATGAGAGTTGTCGCGTTTTTGCCGGTCAGCGACAGACGATTCTGCGCGGACACCTGATCTATATAGGACTCAATGAATCCGGCCTTGGCCGCAAGATCACCGCGAGCCTCCGCAGTTTCAGCCTGACTCAACAGGTCACATAGGCGGTTGGCGTCCTCCACGTTGCTGACATACAGCGTAGTCAGATCACGAAGACTCTTATAGTCGAAACGAATCTGTTGATAATTTAGAGAGAGAGAGTCAGATGGAAGGCTACTTTCGCTGGTAGTTTCGGGGCTGATCATATCCAGTTTCATTTCGTCTTTGACGAAGTCCATGAAATCGGCTATCGAAAGCTCCGAGCCGGTATTGATATTCCGGATCTCAGCAATGGACAGTGAGCCATCACGGTTCGTGTCAATCCCGTTAATGACCGCTCTCGTCGTATCGGGCCGCCCCAGGAAATCGCGGACGCTGAGGACGGCGGACCTGTCCAGGCTGATCAGTTCAGCCATCTTTTCGAAGCCGCGGGCGCGGATGCGGTCGAACATCCTTTGTCGACCTTCATCCGCGCCGGGGGTCGGAAGGAATCTGACACTGCCGTCGCAAAGCGCGACGTTCATGGAACCGGTGACGCCAGGATGAATCGGCTCAGCCTCCAGAGTGAAATCGGAGCCGCCCGGCGTGAGGCCAGGAACTATTGAATATCGGTAGCCGTGCAGCTGCCCTGAAGTCGCCGCCAATTCAGCGTATGGGCCGGAACAGAGTGACGGATAACGCTCGCACCAGGCGGCCAACTCTCTCCAGTTGGCCGCCTGGCGGCCATTCTGATCGTTATAGTTGTGCGCGGCGATACCCAATTGTTTAAGGTTGTTCGCACATGACGCGCGAGCGGCCGCTTCCCGAACTCTCTGAACCGCCGGAAGGAGCAGCCCGATCAGAATAGCGATGATCGCAATGACCACGAGCAACTCGATGAGAGTAAAGCCCGCATTATTATCCGCCGACCTCTTAACATTGTTTCTCACGTCACACCCCTTATCTCGGTGGCCTCGGTGGCCGAGTTTTCAAATGCGCATACGGGAAGAGGACCCCTACAGCGCGGGGGGCGGCGGCCAGGCGACTTCGATCACTCCCACTGTTCACGAGCGCCAGGCCACTGCCGCCCCCTGCGCGGCGCCGAAGGCTGAGCCGCTGTTACGCGCAAAGAATAGCGGAGTTCATAAATAGTGATTATCAAATTGATTACAAGCAGGGTGTTACAAAGGTCACCAGGTAGATGTGACCTGTCATCTGATGAAGGCTGTATGCGGCGGCGGATTATCGGCGCATCCATATCAACGCGCAAGCGTTTAGATGGAGAGGATGTCAACAAGGCTAGCGTTCGCGATATGTCATCGCCTATGTTCGCTCCTCCGCCTACGAGAATTCAGAGATATCCAAAAATCTGAATACTGACTGGTACAATCTGCCGTGAGTAAGCCACAACCCTTTACCTCTCAATACCGCCCAGCCTGGCACACCGATTGCTACCTCTTATTAACAAGCATTTGTACAGGAAAACAATCATCTTTCCGGTGACTTTAACAACTACAATTGACTATTCAACAATGGAGTCTCAGATGCTGAAAAAAAATCTGGTTTACCGGCTCGTTCTCAGGCCGATGATGCTATGCGTTTACCTTGGAATCGCCGCGGCGCCACTTTACGCCCAGGAAGGCACATCAACTTTGCGGGGGACGGTTGTGGATCAAAACGGCGGCGCATTGCCCGGCGCCACGGTCTCGGTCGCGAATCAGGCGACGGGTCTCAACCGGCGCTCGGTAACAACCAACAGTAATGGAGATTACGTCTTCACGTCACTCATCCCCGGCGCTTACCGCATCTCAGTCGAAGCGCATGGCTTCAAAAAAGCCATGCAGGAAAATGTTTCGCTCGCGGTGGGCGAAACGCGCGAGGTGAAAATCACTCTGCAGGCCGGCGGTGTGAATGAAACCATCAACATCACGACCGAGGCGCCGATCATCGCCACGGCTTCGAAAGAGATTGGCGGCCACATCAATCAACGGGCGTTGGTCGAATTGCCGACTATCACCCGCAACTTCATCGGTTTCGTCGGCCTGTTGCCTGGCGTCGTGGCGAACATCAGCACCGAATCGTTCGGTTCGGATTCGATCAGCGTCAACGGCCAGGACCCTCGCTACAACAACTTTCTGCTCGACGGCGCGAACAACAACGACGACGTAATCGGCCAGCGCGCGGGCGGACAGACGCGCACGGCGCTTGAAACGGTGCAGGAGTTCCAGGTGCTGACCAATCAGTTCGACGCGCAGTACGGCCGCACATCCGGCGCCATCATCAACGCCATCACGAAGTCGGGGACGAATCAGTTCCACGGCAGCGGAATAGGTTTCTTTCAGGACGGCGCGCTCAACGCAAAAAACCGATTCGCCATCCTGAACAATCTGGAGTCGCCGGAAATCCATCTGCGGCAATACGGCGGAACCATCGGTGGCCCGATCAAACGGGACTTCGCGCACTTTTTCTTCGGGATCGAGCGCACGACCATCGCCGAGGGAGTGGTCATCAACATTCCCGCGCGTCCCGAATTCAACACTTCGACGACAGAAGACACCAAAGCGCTGAACACCTCGCTTCGCTTCGACATGCAGCCTGCGCAAAATCATCAGATCGCCGGACGCTGGGTACGCGAGCATTCTCCCCAGTTCAATCAGATCATCGGCAACGTGACGCTCGATGCCAGACGCGAAGAGGACGATGTGGATCAGACCGTGGTCGGCAGTTGGACGGCGGTCATCACGCCGAACCTGCTAAACGACCTGCGCGTCAACTTCACGCAGGAAGATGTGGCCTTCGCCAATCCGGGATTCAACTCAGGCAAGTCCATGGCCGAGTTACCGCCGACGCTCGCCTTCGCCTCGTTCACGGCGCAGCAGAGCAACGTCGCGCAGGCGCGCATCAATAACTCCTACCGGCTGGCCGACACCGTCAACTGGGTGCGCGGCAACCACTCGTTCAAATTCGGTTTCGAATACAACTACGTCACGGCTGACAACCTCACCGAAGACTCGCTCAACGGCGTGTTCATCTTCCCGACCAACCTGCCGTTCAACGCCAGCGATCCTCGCACCTACCCCGAACGCCTCCAGATTCGCGTGCCGGGGGCGCAAAAGTTCGTCGTCATCGCGCATAACCCGAGCGTCTTCGCGCAGGACGCCTGGAAAGTGAACAGGCAGCTGACGCTTAACCTGGGCCTGCGTTACGATGACGAGAGTATCTCGCAGGACAACAACAATTTTTCGCCGCGCATAGGCTTCGCTTACGACATCGGAGGCGAGGGCAAAACGGTGATTCGGGGCGGCTTCGGATACTTCTTCCAGAACACTCCGTTCGAGTTGATCACCGCGTTCCGCACGGCGCGCCCCTTCTCCGATTCGTTCGTCCGCTCGTTCCCGCTCAACACGGCCGACCCGGGGCCGCGCGCCGGTCAATTCCCCACTGACCCGACGCTGGTCAATGGGCCTGTGATCGATCGCGCGTTGATCCAATCACTGGTCGGATCGGGCCTGCTGCTGCCCAACCCGACGCCGGTGATCGACCAGAAAAACAGGCGAATGCCTTACACCCGTTCGACAAGCATCGGCTTCCAGCGCGAGTTGCTGCCGAATTTGGCGTTGACGGTTGATTACCTGCATCAAAGCGGCATTGACCAGTTGATTTCCGTGAATCTCAACGCGGGCACGCGCGCTAACACGAATTCGACCAGCGCGATCACGCGCCGATACAGGACGCTCGGCGAAGTCATCGACAACACTTTCGTGCCAGTCGACACCAAATTCTTCAGCGACCAACCCTTCTCGAACGTCAACGTGACCAACGTCACCACGCGGCTCAACGAAGGGCGTACAAAATACGACGCGCTGCAAGTCTCGCTGGACAAACGCCTCGAACGCGGATTGCAATTCAGAGTCTCCTACACGCTCGCGAACGGGCGGGGCAACACCAGCGGCAACGGCGTTCCTGCCGCCAACTTCCAACGGCTTGACGACCTGAATCTGGATTTGGACGAAGGGCCGACAGCCTTCGACCTGCGTCACAATTTCGTCTTCAGCGGTTTTTACGAAATCCCGCGCACTCGCGGGCTGATCGTGAGCGGTGTGGTTCGGGCGCTGTCAGGCGCGCCGTTTACGGTCTTCGATTCGCGCATCGACGCCGACCAGAATGGCATCAACGCTGACCCGCTGCCGGCGGGCAATTACTCCAACAGCCTTTTGTTCCCGAATGGCGAGACGCTGAGTTTCAATTTCGAGAACAAAGGCGGGCGTAACGGCGCGCGCAGTCCGGGATTTTTAACCGCCGATCTGCGCCTCGCTTATAAGTACAACATCACCGAGCGCATCAACGCCGGCTTCACGTTCGACATGTTCAATATCGCCAACCGGACCAACTTCAACGTCCCGAGCGGCGATTTCCAGGGAGGCGCCAACTCGAATTTTCTCGTGCCGACCATCATCAGTCCGAACTCTACGCCGCGCACATTACAACTTGGATTCCGTGTGAGCTTCTGAGAAAGAAGGCGCTCAACTAACGGAATTATCCGAAACCAGTTAGCCCCCAACGACAATGGGCAGACGGAATTTAGACGCCATTCCGCCTGCCCGTTTTTTCTCTCCGCCGTCATATTCTCTTTTCCATCGTTTGCCGTTATATTCAGCCTTTATCAACTCATAATCGCTGTTTATCAGTTGAAGGAGGAATATTCGAATGCCGATGGGATTTGATTTGACCGAGGAGCAGCAACAGGTCAAGCGTTCGGTTCGTGAATTCGCCGAAGCGGAAATCAAGCCGCACGTGATGGAGTGGGACGAGGCTCAGCGCCTGCCGCGCGAGTTGTTTACGAAAATGGGCGAGATCGGGCTGATGGGCGTGATCTTTCCCGAAGAATACGGCGGCGCGGGGATGGGTTATGTGGAATACGCCACGGTCATCGAAGAGATCGCGCGCGTGGACGGGTCAATCGGGCTGTCGGTCGCCGCGCACAATTCGCTCTGCACGAATCACATTTTTCAATATGGCAATGACGAGCAGCGAAAAAAATACGTCACGCCGCTGGCCAGAGGCGAAAAGCTGGGCGCATGGGGGTTGACAGAGCCTGGCTCCGGTTCCGACGCTTCAGGGATGAAGACTACCGCGTTGCGCCGTGAAGGAGGCCAGGGGGGATGGACCATAAACGGATCGAAGAATTTCATCACGCATGGAATTTCGGCCGACGTCTGCGTCGTGCTCGCGATCACCAGCCGCGAGATGCGTTCGCGCGGCATCAGCGCTTTCGTCGTCGAACGAGGGACCAGGGGTTTCATCGCCGGAAAGAAGGAGAACAAGCTGGGCATGCGCGCTTCTGAGACCACTTCGATCATCTTCGAGGATTGCTGGATTCCCGAAGAAAACCTGCTCGGCGAGGTTGGGCGCGGGTTCGTCAACGCCATGCAGGTTCTGGACGGCGGGCGCATCTCCATAGCCGCGCTGGCGCTCGGCATCGCGCAAGGCGCATACGAATCGGCCTTGAAATATGCGCAGGAGCGCAAACAGTTCGGCCAGCCAATCTTCGACTTTCAGGGAATCCAGTTCAAACTCGCCGACATGGCCATGCAGATCGACGCGGCGCGATTGCTCACCTTGCGCGCGGCCTGGCTGAAAGACAATAAACGCCAGACGACGAAGGAATCGGCGATGGCCAAACTCTACGCCTCGGAAATCGCGGTCAAAGTCGCCGAAGAGGCGATCCAGATTCACGGCGGCTACGGCTACACGAAAGATTATCCGCCCGAAAAATACTGGCGCGATTCGAAGCTCTGCACGATTGGAGAAGGAACGAGCGAAGTGCAACGGCTGGTAATTGCCCGGCAGCTTGTGTCCTCGTAAGCAATGAGGCAAATGACTTCGATGTTCAGAACAGCTTGATTAAGAAGTTCAGCCACGAATGAACACGAATATGCGCGAATGATGGACCATAGAGATCAGGAGAGATTAGTGTACATTCGTGTTCATTCGTGGCTAAAAGGGAGCGGCTGAACACTCAACCGAAATTGCTTTAAATACGGAGTCATCTCTTTATCATCCCGTCGCCTTTTTCAGATTTTTTCTTATGTCCCGGGCCGTAATAGCCC
>DASUFM010000937.1:0-4161 GCA_036274535.1 Blastocatellia bacterium | reverse complement strand
TCCTGTTTCGCTGACGAGTATCTCCACAACCACAGGACCTGAAGCATTGGCGGCTTTCGCAATTGGCGGATAGGGCGGCTGAATTTTCTTGATCGCCTTGCCTGGCGTCACTGCCGCCACACTTACTTTCCTGGAACCCTTCGCATCGGCCGACGCGCCAGGAGAAACAAGCGTAAGGTCGGGCTTAGGTGGGGCGAGTTTAGGGGAAGAACTTTTGCGAACGGTTCTGGTTCCGGAGTCGATTATATAACTCGAGCCGTCGACCGGATCGTAAATGTTGATAGTCTGCTTCTGCTCACTGGTTCCACCCATCTGGTATGTCCGATCGCTGCGTGTGCGCCCCTGGCTATCGCGGTAGATACGCCCCTCGAAACGCTGAACGATGCGGGTTCCATCCTGCAGAGTCTGAACCGTTTCTGAGACGACATCCGCTGAAAACGGCGCGCCCGTGACCAGCCGGTTGTCGAAACTCTTCACCTGTGAGAAAAATTGGAATGCGCTGTCGGCGCCCTGCCAGCGGCTGTCGGACGCTTCGGCGCCGCGAGGCTCGTCGCCATCCGAGCGGCGAGCGGTAATGGCAATCTTATCAAAAATCGCGGCGCTAGTTAGAACGGCAACGTCCTTCTTCTTGTCCTGCGCCATTACGCCGGCGACGCTATTAGCGACAAGCGCCAAAGCGCAAACGGATGATATAAGCTTTCTTTCCATATTTTTCATGATCATCTCTCCTCAAACAAGCATCCACCAAGCCACACGAAGGATCACGAAGACGAAACCCGTTCTGAGTGGGCCTTAGAGTCTCTTCGTGTGGCTTCGTGGATGAGATTTTCATCAACGGAGGAAGCGAATGGCGCGGGCCATCCCATCCTCGCCAAGGAGCAATTCGGCTTTGACCGGCGTGTCGGCCTGTTCGACATTCACCGGCAATCCGAACGCGATGAGGGCGGAGCGCGGCATCTCCAGTCGGACCACCTCGCCGCTTTCCATAGGCTTCTGAACGCCGCCGTAGTTCAGTGGAATGAAATCGGTGGCGTATTCGCCCCTCTTCCCGTAGACGGGCATGCTGTAGCTAATGATGGGTTCGTTAAGCGGGGGCCTGTTGTGGCGCAATGGACGCGGCGCGCGTTTCTTTTTCACAACCTGTTCCTTACGTTCGACTGAGGGCTTCGGCGGGGCAGCCTTCTCCGTAACGGCGCCTGTGGCCTTTGGCGATTCCTTCTCCGTAATGGCGCCGTTGGGTTTTAGCGGCTCATTTTGAATTGCCCGGTAAACGATAAAGCCGAATACGATGAGAATCGCCGCGGCAGCCGCCATAGACCAGCGCAGCCAATTCGGAGCCCGCGTTTCCCGGCGCGACAGCGCGGCCGCCCAACTGTCGGCGAAAGAAGGGGCGCGTCGCTCATCTTCCTGCTTCAGTCGCTGAAACAATTCTTTGATCGTCTTCTCTTCCGATTCCTGCTTCATTGTGGATTTGCCATCCTTCCATTCGCCGGCGCAACTGTTTCTTTCCACGCTCATAATGCGTGCGCGCCGAGCCTAACGAGACATTCATGACCTGCGCCGCTTCCGCCAGGCTCAGGTCGTGATAAAAAACCAGATGCAATACCTCGCGCTGTCGACGCGATAATTGCGCCAGCGCCTCACGCACCAGACGCTGAAGCTCTACGCGATGAAACGCCTCATCCGGGCGTTCTATCGGCGTCGGGGGCGGACTCGCCTGGCGCCGATCCAGTAACAAACGCCGCAGAATCTGCCGCCGCCGTTCGTCAGCGGCCGTCCGCCGGATCACGGCGAACAGCCATGTCTTGAACGAAGCCTTGCCGTCATAGCGCGCCTTGCCCGTCAGCGCTTTGAGATAGACCGTTTGCAACACAACTTCAGCCTCCACCGAGGAACGAGCGCAACAGCTCAGCGCCCAGCCGTAGCTCTCGCTGTGATGTGTTTCCAGAGCATTTCGTAATTCGGAATCGGTCATATCCGCCGGCTCGCAAGGGCGATTTTTTTTGTCACATGGATTGGTCGCCTGAACGCCGAGAGTATATGACACAGGCGGAAAGTTTCTGGGTTGGGACGGCGTTGTCGAAAGGATTGTTTGGAGTGGATTGCGATTACCGGTAAATCGCATGAGCCGATTGTCAAATGAACAAATCCGCCGGCACATTGAAGAATGAGGCGAGCGCCTTCGCCTGCGCCTTGCTGATCTCTCGCTTTCCGGCCAGTGCGTCAGAAATGCGGCTACGTCCGCCGAACAACGGCGCCAGATCGATCTGTTTCAGACCGCGGTCTTCCATAAGAGTCTTCAGCACGGCGTGAGGAGACGCTTCGTCAATCGGGTAGGCCTTTTCTTCGAAATCTTCGATCAGTCGCACGAGCATTCTAAGCAACCATCTTTCTTCCGCCGTGAGCTTCTTTTCCCCTTTGCTCATCAGGCGATTGACGATCTCCAGCGCCCGCTCATTCTCGGCTTCGGTCTCGATGGGCTTGGGCAGCGCGGTCGTCAGCAGTTCAGCGTATTTCCGCTCTGTCGCCTTTCCGGTTTTAGCAACTGCAATCATCTTTCCATTCCTCATGGTCATATTCAGAATGCGCAAATACGAAGCGAATCAGAACAGTCCGATCTTCGTAGTAAATTTTGGTAATAAGTCGGTACTTGTTCCCGCTGATGTTAAAGATCGTACATTCCTTATACGGATCAGCGTGAGGGAACATCCGTCTCGTTTCCGCAAGATTTCCCCAGACGGCTCTCTTGGTCATCCGATACCAGGTATCGAGCGGTTCTTTGGCGTCCAGGTGTCGCTGCCAGAACTCTTTCAGTCTCTTTCTGCTAATGATATGCAAGGCGAACCTCTCATTCGTCGCTCTTCTATTCAAATGCTGCCAAAATGGTAACAGGAAGTCAAGTTTAGTGGCTTGAAAGGAATCGATCTGCGTATCGCTGTCTATCCCTGTATTTTAATGGCGATATCCTTCGTCGCGATCGCCCCATGTCCAACGGCGGTTGCCACGCTGAAATTGACGGGCCGGCAAACGTCTCCCGCCGCATAAACCATTTCAACTGATGTCCGCTGGCGTTGATCGGTTTTGATGAAGCCCGCTTCGTCGAGATCTATCCGGCCGCGAAACATCTCGGTGTTCGGCGCGACGCCCAGGCGGATGAAGACGCCTTCGGTCTCGACGGTTTTGATTTCGCGCGTGCGCGTATCTTCGATGACCAGTCGTTCAACGCGCTCGCCGCCTTCGATGGCCGTGACTTCTGCGTTATTGATGATGGTGATGCGAGGGTTTTCCCGCGCCTGTTCGAGCCAATCAGGCCGCGCGCGGTATTTGTCTGAGCGGTGAATGAGGGTGACGCTCGGGCATATGCCGGCCAGGAGCAGACTGTTGCCAACGGCCGAATCGCCGCCGCCGATGACTGAGACTTTCTTTCCCGCGTAAAGGCTGTGGTCGCGAGTGGCCGAGAAACTGACGCCGCGAATCTCGAACTTTTCTTCGCCGGGAACGCCCAGTCTTCGTTTGCGGGCGCCGGTCGCGATGATGAGCGCCTGGCCCTGCATCCAGTTCCCATCGCATCGCGCGCGGCGCCGGCTCAGGTCAATCTCTTCGATCTTCTGACCGGTTCGATAATCCAACCGCAACAAATCGAGCTGCGCGGCGAAATGATCGCGCAATTCGCGTCCATTTTCCGAAATCAATCCCGGATAATCGATGACGCGATGAAACATCTCCAGTGTCTGGCCGCCGAGTTCCGGCGATTGTTCCAGCAGGACGCCGCGCAGACCCAGCGAATGACACCAGATCAGTGCGCTCATCCCGGCCGGACCGCCGCCAATGATGATTACATTGCAATCAGCCATTTGAGTTCGACAGAGAGACGGAGAGACGGAGGATGGAAGATAGAAGATGGAGGATGGAGGATCGAAGATAGCGATCCTCGATCTTCTATCTTCCATCCTCTGTCTCTCTGTCTTCATAGTTCCGGTATCAGATCAGCCATCGCCTTTGGCAAAGCCGCTTCCAGGTTCATTTCCTTGCCGGTCGCCGGATGGCGAAAGACCAGCCGCGCCGCGTGCAGCAGATGATGTTTCAATCTGTGTTTCGTAGCGATCGGATCGACCGTCGAAGCGTAAATCGGATCTCCGACGATCGGATGTCCGATCAGGT
>DASUFM010000936.1:0-3484 GCA_036274535.1 Blastocatellia bacterium | reverse complement strand
TGCTTGGCGTCTTCCCAGGCGCGGTCGACATAATCCATGCTCGGGCAGACGTGCATCGTGGTTCTGTGCGGCAGGCCTGGCTCACTGGCGCTCTTATTCGGATACGCCGTGAAATCGGGCAGGCCGTCGAGCGCCAGGTTGATTTTGAACGACGAGCCTTCGACACGGAAATTTTCCATCGAGCGGCGGAAATCCTCGTCAAGTTGGCCGCGCTCGATCAGTCCCAGAAACGTGCGCTTCGGATCGGCGTTCGAAACCACGATTTTGGCGTGAATCTCCTCGCCGCTTTTGAGCGCGACGCCATAGGCTTTGCCGTCCCTGATCAGGATGCGTTCGACTTCCGCGTTGGCGCGGATCACGGCGCCTTTCGATTCGGCGGAGCGCGCCAGGGCGGAGCTGATGGCGCCCATCCCGCCGCGTATGAATCCCCACAGGCCGCGCGCGCCGGCCGCGCCGCCCATTACGTGATGCAGCAGAATATAGGCGGTGCCTGGCGTCGCGGGCCCGCCGTTGGTCCCTATCACGCCGTCGGTCGCCAGCGTGGTCTTGATCTCTTCCGATTCAAAACGCTCGTCGAGGAAATCGCGCACGCTCTGGGTCATGATCTTGACCATTCGCGTGACGCCTTCGTCACCGAGTTTGAGAGCCCGCAGACCGAATTTGCCGATCGCGGCCAGATCGCTCAAACGTCGCCGCACGATGTTCGGCGGAGTTTCAAGCAGCAGCGATTCGACCCATTCGGCCAGATGCGCAAGCTCTTCTTCATACCTCGGATAATATTCGGCGTCGCGCTTCGAAAATTTGGAGATCTCAGCGACCGTCTTCGCCATGTCCTGCCAGAAGAAGATGTGGCGGCCGTCGGGAAAAGCGGTGAAGAATGAAGGGTCTTTCGGGTAGATGTGGTAGCCGTAAGCCGGCAGATCCAGTTCCCGGACAATTCGCGGCTGGAGCAGGCTGCAAAGATATGAGAGGGTCGAGACCTTGAATCCCGGCCAGACCTCTTCAGTCACACAAGCCCCGCCCAAAATCGGGCGACGTTCCAGAGCAACGACCTTCAAACCCGCGCGCGCCAGATACCCCGCCGTGACCAGGCCGTTATGCCCGGCGCCTATAATTAACACGTCAAATTGATTTGCCATTCTATGCCACAGAGCCACAGAGCCACAGAGAAAGAGAGGGAAAGAGATTGTCGAGAAATCCTCTTTTCTCTTTCTGCTCTGTGTCTCTGTGTCTCTGTGGCCATTTCTTCTGTTTTAACTCTCCCCGACCTTGATCGCGGCGAATTGAATGGCGCGCTGGTGAGGGTTGGTGAAACGGATGACTAAAATATCGCCTTCGCGCAAAGGCGAAGTCGCTTTCTGGAAATCTTCGAGAGAGCGAATCGGCTTGCGATTGGCTTCGAGAATGACGAACCCGGTCGCAAGGCGCGTATCGGCCGCCGGGCCCAGTGGATCGATGTCTGAAACCACTACGCCCCCGGTAACCCCATCGCTCAATTTGCCGATGCGGAGCTCGCGCAATGTGTCCGGAGTGTTTTCGCGAACGGAGAAGCCGAGTAAAAAGCCGTTCTGTCCGCCCGCCTGCCCTCTTCTATCGGACGCCGGCCGAACTTTGGGCGAGTTGGCGGCGACGTCAATGGGGCGCTGATCGAGCGTCGGATAAAACTTCATCGAGTGTCCGCCCCTCACGACAGTAATTTCGACCCTCTCCTGCGGCGCCGAGTTGGCGACGCAGGAGAAGAAATCTTCAGCCTGCGCGACCGAACGGCCGTTGAAATGAGTGACCACGTCATAGGGCCGAATGCCCGCCCGCTCCGCCGGAAAGTCCTTCGAGACGTCGGCGACGACGACTCCCTTAAGATCTCCAAGGCCAAGTCCTTCGCGAAGTTCGGGCGTCAGGCTGACTGGCGCCAGCCCCAGATAGCCGCGCGCGACATAGCCGTGAACGCGCAATTGCGTGACGACGTGATTGACCACATTGCTCGGCACGGCGAAACTGATCCCGCGACCATCGCTGCGGATCACGGTGTTGACGCCGATCACTTCGCCGCGCTTATTGAGCAGCGGCCCTCCCGAGTTGCCCCGGTTGATCGCGGCGTCGGTCTGGATGAAACTCTCGGCCGGTTCAGCCTCGTAAACCTTCCGGCCCAGCGCGGAAACGATGCCGGCCGTGACCGAACGCTCGTATTCGAGCGGATTGCCGATGGCGATCACGGAGTCGCCCACGCGCAGCGCGTCTGAATCCCCTAGACGAAGCGGCGTCAGGTTCTTCACATCGATTCTAAGCAGCGCCAGGTCTGTGGCGTTGTCGGCGCCCACCAGGGTCGCGGCCTGAGTCCGACCGTCGTGGAGTTTTACGCGAATGCGGTCGGCGTTCGCGATCACGTGCTGATTGGTGACGACCAAACCTTCGGGATCGACTATGAACCCTGCGCCGGTCCCCCGCTGCACTCGACCCTCTTGAGCGATCTCTCCGGCGCCTGAGTCTTCTCCCGCTGGAATCGCCCTCGTCGCCACTACTGTCACCACGCCGGGATTGGCCTTCGTGACGACTTCAGCGTTCGAGCCGCTGAAATCGCCGCTGGCCAGCCCACGACTCAAATTCCCCTGTCCGAACAGGAGTGATTGGATAACGGCCGGTCGAGCAAACGATGCGGCGATCAGCGCAAGCGAAAAGACGCCCACCACCGCCGCGCATAAAAAAGCAAAAAAAAGTCCACGTTTTGTATTCATAAGTTTGCTCGAAGCCTCGGTCCCTTCAGACCGGGCCAGATCAGATTTGAGTTGTCGAGTAGAAGATCTGCGGTACGGCACGGGGAGCATAAGCGGCCTGAACCTAAGTCAGCAAGCCTTTTGATCAGCGCTCAGGTCGCTTACCTCCCCGCACCGTTGCGCCGCTATTCGGAGATGAGCAGGCGAGAGATGCCTGCTACACGCGGCAGGGTTGTTTCCCTGCTATTTAGCCGCGATTATTTTATTAATTGATTTGTTTTTCGCTGATGATGCGCCAGCCGCGCGCCTCACGGCGCAAAGTAATCAAGCCATGCGCCTTGCCTTCGATCTTTTTGCTTCTGCGATTCCGCTTGAGCGTCCACTGTCTGACGAATCTCACGTCCGCCATCTGCGCGCCATTCACCTGCCTCAATCGAATCTGCGGAGACTGTGTGAATTTCAACGAATAAGAACCGAGTCCTTTGAAGACTCGGCGCTTTCGCGCCTTGACTTGCGCGCGTGTCAACCTTCCGTCGCGAAAATAATCAACGCGGTCGGCATACAAGCTCAAGTTCTTATCCCAATTGCCGCCCACGGATGACTTCACCCATTGTTCATAGACCGACTTCACTTCGCGGACCATGCCTGCGCTTGCGGCGCTGCTTGTTCCACTGCTTGTTCCAGAGGATGGCGTGTCCGTCTTCCCGTCGTTTTTGACATAAGACGCCGGCAGCGTTTTGCCTCCGTTGCCCCCGTTGCCCCCCTTGACCCCC
>DASUFM010000935.1:0-3116 GCA_036274535.1 Blastocatellia bacterium | reverse complement strand
CGGCGTCGCCTTCGGGCCGTAGGCTCTGGCGACGGCTTCATATTTGCCTCCGCCGAGCAGATAGGGAAAATTGAATTGCCGGTCGCGCGCGCGGACTTTCATCTCTTCGAGCGAGTCGCCCATGTCGGTATAGCCCATCTCATCAGGCCGCACCGATTCCGGGTCATTCGGCGAGATGGCTACGAAGCCCACGCCTTTATCCTTGTAATCGGCCACCAGTTTCTTGATGCGTTCTTCGTAATATTGAGCGGTCGGGCAGTGATTGCAGGTGAAAATCACCACCAGGATTTTCGCATGGTCGAAGTCGCTCAACTTCCAGTTCTTTCCGTCCACTCCAGGCAGATCGAAGTTCGGCGCCTTCGCCCCGATCTTCAATGTAGGGATCTCAGGTTCATCAGCCAATGCGACTCCGATCGCGAAGGAAATAGTCAGGATAACCGCAAAAACAGCTTTCGAGATCATTGTTCCTCCTTATGATGGCGGGACACATTCAAATTATCCCACTCTTGCAATCGCTAGGCTCTCAGCTTCTTAAAAGAAGCGAGACAACGTTCCGCCGTTTCAAATGGCGGGAAACGGCTGCCTTCCTGCTCGAGCAGGTAAAACTCAACGCCACCGACCGATTCGGCCGCCTCGAAGATTTTGAGCCATGGGGCGTCGCCCTCGCCGAACAGCGTTTGATAGCCCTTCCCTTCTCCCGCGCCCCACTCCTTGCAATGGAGTGAGGTTATTCGGCCCGGATTGGCCCTGATCCAGGCGACCGGGTCGACGCCGGCCTCCACGCAGGTTCCCACGTCCAGTTGCAGCGTCACTTCCTTCGGCGTATTGGCGGCGAGAACTTCCATCGGGCGCTTGCCTTCTATAGGGACGAATTCAAACTTGTGGTTATGGAAGCCGGCGCTCATGTTCAGAGGTTTGAGCTTCTCCGAAGCCTGACTGAGACGCTCGGCGACGCCTTTCCAGCCGTCGATTCCTGTTACAGGCCCGGCGCTGGCCATCACAATGTATTTGGCGCCAAGAATCTGGTTGAGGTCGATGGCTTTCTGAACGCCTTCTGGAGTGAAGGCATTCGAGCCATTGTGGGTGGACAGGCATCGTATATTCAGATCGTCGAGCAGTTTCCGCACTTCTTTGGCGTAATCCGGCGTCCACTGGTAGTAAGGCGAGAAGAATTCAACCACTTCGTAGCCCATCTTCGCGACCGCGCGAACCGTGCCCATCAGGTCTTTGGCCAGTTCGTCGCGAACGGAAAAGAGTTCGAGGCCGACCGGAACGCTCTTAGCTTTATGCGCGGCGAATGCGAACGGCGCAGCCGACGCCAAAGCAAGAAATGACCGGCGAGAGATGGAGCTAAGTGATGTCATTGGATATCCTCAGGAGATAACCACGAAGAAGCGAAGAACACGAAGAAAGAAAATAATAGAAGATATCTTCGTATCCTTCGTTTCTTCATGGTTGATTGTTACTCTTCCCATCATGGATTGATTAACCGATAACTGACAAAAGCCAGCTGCCGGCTGTCCGGCGACCACGACGGGACGTTGATAGTGCCCTGTCCGCCGAAGAGTTTGGCCAGGACTTGAATTTCGCCTCCGCCCACTGGCATCAGCCTGAGCATGACGTCCTTATTCGCCGGATGCCCCTTCACGTCTTTTTCGTATGACAGAAAAACTATCCATTTGCCGTCGGGTGAAGGATGCGCGAACCAGTTATTGTATTCGTCGGAAGTGATCTGTGTCTGTTCGCTGCCATCGGTCTTCATCCGCCAGATTTGCATCAGGCCGGTCCGCTCGGAATTGAAATAGATGTACTGGCCGTCGTGCGAGTAATCGGGGCCGTCGTCCAGGCCCTTCGCCGTCGTCAATCGCTTCTCTTCTCCGCCTTCGACCGGGATGGTGTAAATGTTGTAATCGCCGTCGCGCTCCGCGCAATAGGCCAGCGCCCTGCCGTCCGGCGACCAGCCGTGCCAGTAAGACGGCGCGGACTGCGTGATGCGGCGCGGCGTTCCGCCCGCGATCGGCAGTACGTAGATCAACGAGCGGCGCTGCTCCTGCGACTGATCGCTGATGGCCAGCAGCGTTCCGTCGGGAGAGACGCCATGGTCGTTGTTGCAGCGCGTGGCGAAGCCGGTGTCGACCAGTTGCGGTTCGCCTCCTGTGACAGGCAGTTTGTACATGCGCCCGCCCTGGTTGAACAAAAAGTATTTACCGTCGCGCGACCAGTTGGGCGCCTCGAAATGCGCGTTTTTTGTATAGATCACGCGGCGATCTTTGGAAGAAATCGCAATGGTCTCCAGCGTGCTTTCGAGGACCGACTGCTTGATTTCGACGTTGGAGAAGACGGCCTTTTCGATGGCGTTGTTGTCGTGCGCGCAAACGCCGAGGCCGACATAGAATGGCTCGGTCAGTTTGATCCTGAACGAACCGCCCGCCGATCGCAGCGCTTCGCCTTCGGCGGCTATGGACATGAAGACGTAATCGCCGCGCTTCTCGATCTGAATGAGGCGCGGCCCCTTCACGTTTGACTGTATCTCGCGCGTAGGGCCGCCTTTGGCTTCACGGTATTGCAGCGACGTCAGGCCGTCGCCGTGCAGCGCGGCGTCGGCGTACGCCGAATCGGGGTCCAGACTCTGCCGGATAATCAAACAGGCCTTGCGATGCGGATTGCCTCCGGCTCCCGCAAACTGAATGTCGGCGGCGATTGAAATATCGCCCGACACACGCTTCCAGACGTAATGAAACGCGTCCGCGGCGGCCCACATATTTTCGCCGCCGCCGGCGATCGTGTAAGTCTTCTTCGCCTCGTCGTATTCGACCGAGCCGGGCAGTTTGACCGCGCCGATGTCGCTGTTCCTGTCAAACAAACCGAGCCCGTTCTCCTGCGAAGACGCAGCTCCGGTTTGCAAGAGAGTTAATATGAGGATTGCAGAGAAAGCTTTCATATAAGATAGGTAAATTGTCTGGGAAATGGTGGCAGCCGTTACGATTTACGACTACGCTTCGCTAACTTAACTTTATTGAGCTAAAGCCTGCCTCACTCTTCATTTCTTTTACGCGCATCAGGTCGAAGCGGCTACCAGATTTTTCGATGAATCTATTTGTTGAGCCTGCCGATAG
>DASUFM010000934.1:0-8009 GCA_036274535.1 Blastocatellia bacterium | reverse complement strand
AGTTGCGGGTTCGCCAGGCGCCGCAGTGTAAGGCTGATTCGCGCTGTTTCTCCCGGAGCAACCCCCAGGGAATAGCTGAGGAGTTCAATGTGTTTCTCACTACTTTGCGCGTTTGCCCGGCCAGCGGCCAGGGCGACCGATCCGATCAGCAGAATTATCATGCTGTGACGGATGACGTTGTGTTTCATAGACGCTCCTTTACTTCGGATTGAATAGAGTGAGGCGTAAGATTTGGCCGGGCGCCAATCCGACTGACGGAAATATTACGACGCCTGGCCTTAGCATTTCTCATCGTCCTGGGCGGCGCTGAGTCGCCGGTCTTAGCCAACATGGACTTCGATCTTGAAGCAGCCGACTTTGCACCAGAATCGGTTCCATCCTTTGCCCTTGCCCCAGCCTTTGTATAGCTTGTCACAGCCTCCGAAACAGGAGGACGAGTCTCCCTTGGCGGCGGCGCCGGCCGACAGTTTATCCATTTGTTCGACGACCATTTGCATCTGCGCGTCGAAGTTTGCGGCCTCCTTCGCCGACATCGCAGGGCCGCTTTTGAGCGCGCTGTCGATGATCGCCTGCCCTCGCTTAATGAGCGTCAACATGCTGCGTTGAGTTGCCGTCTCTGGTCTGGCTTTGTCCCAGATCGAGCCGGGGGGGAGTTTCTCCTTGGCCATTCTGGCCCAGGAATAAACCTCATTCGCGGTCGGGGCGGCGGATAACGATTGATTCGGCGTGATTGGCCGTTTGTTTTGCGCCGCCAGAAAAGAAGGCGTCGCCAGGGCGATGATAAGGGCCATGACAAACATCATGGCTTTGGAAAAAGTTCGTTCAGTCAAGTATTTCATCATTCTTCTCCCATCTTGGCTCGAAGAGCGAGCGGATTTTCCGCCGGCCTCCGAATAATTGAAATATTGCGAACAGAGTCTGCAATGCGTCACAGGCTCTTCCGCTGGTTTGACGATCGGCGCCTGAGAAGCCGATCCTCGTTCCGACGGAAGCCACAATAATCAGTTTGCTGGCGGCCCGCTGCGAGGCCGTTCACAACAGTGGTGTGAGATGTTTCACATCGCGCTGCGATTTCGAGGCCGGTCAGTGAGTCGCGCCTGGCAAGTCATTTGCTCCGGCTGGCGAGAGCGCTCAGGTTGTGAATGGTGATGTGGTGGTTCTGGTCTACCGACAGGTAGCCGCGATCCTTGTATGAGACCAGAATCTTGTTGGTATGCTCGCGCGACGCGCCGACCAGATTCGCTATGTCGGTTTGCGTCAGTCGAATTGGGATGAGCAGGTCTCCATTGGGGAGCGACTGTCCGTACCTTTCAGCGAAAGCCAGAATGCGTCGAGCGATGCGGGTTTCAACCTCGAACGCGGCGAGTGATTGAATCTGTTCATTGGCCGAACGCAGACGCGACGAGAGCGTGCAGGCCAGGTTCGCCGCAAGCGCCGGAATCACCGTCAGGCAGTGGCGAAAAGTTTCGCGATCCATCCAGAGCAGGGCCGTTTCTTCGAGCGTTACGATGCTGGCCGAGCGGTTCGTTTGATCGAGCGCGCTCATCTCGCCGATGACCTCGCCCGGACCGAGGATCGAGATGCTGACGTTCGATCCGTCTTCCTGGTCGATGTGAACCTTGACCGCGCCGCTAAGGATGAAATAGACCACTTCGCCCGTCTGATCTACCGTCATCAATAACTTTCCCGCGGGGAAGGTCTTCCTGTGCAATAGTTCGCCCAACAGCCGCAGATCGGTATGTGGCAAATTGCGAAACAGATCGATCCGGCTGAGATCGCTGAGTTCAAACTCAGATGGCCGATTCATCTTGAGCGCTTTCATTGTATTTTTACACCCATCTGACCGCCGAAGCGGACGCCTGGAGCGAGGGGGACGCATATATCTTGCCGTCAATTAACGCGACAGGCAGGAGTAAAAACTGGCAGGCGGGAAAATTAATTGTTTACATCTTCCTTAAAGCGGTTGTATATATTGCCAACCACTTGTTCCTTCGCGGCGTTATGTGGATTCTCAGCGGATCGATCCGGGTGGTTTATGATCTCTCCTTCGCCAAATGAAGTAACCGAGCGATTGATCGCCTGGGGCGCGGGCGACAGGGCGGCTTTCGATCAACTCCTTCCCATTGTTTATCAGGAGTTGCGACGAATGGCAGGCAATTACCTGCGCCAGGAAAATCCAGGACACACGCTGCAGCCCACGGCTCTGGTTCACGAAGCCTGGCTACGGCTGATAGACCAGACGCGAGTCGATTGGCGAAACCGGGCGCAGTTTTTCGGCGTGGCCGCGCAGATGATGCGGCGAATTCTGGTCGATCACGCCAAGTCGAAACATCGGGAAAAGCGCGGCGGAGACGCGGTCAAATTGTCGCTCGATGATGCGATCAATATATCGCGGGAACGCGCGGCCGATCTCATTGCGCTTGACGACGCGCTCGACGAGCTTATGTTCATTGACGGGCGGAAGAGTCGCGTGGTCGAACTGCGTTATTTCGGCGGTTTCAGCGTCGAGGAGACGGCGAAAATCCTGGAAGTCTCGTCCGAGACTGTAATGAGAGATTGGAAGATGGCCAAGGCGTGGCTGTATCAACAGATCAGGCGGGAGGCGGCCGAATGACTTCCAATCGATGGCGACAAATTGAAGACCTGTTTCATTTGGCGCTCGATCTCCCCTCCGGTGATCGCGCGGACTTTCTCGACGTGTCTTGCGCTGGAGACGTGGCGCTGCGCCTGCAGGTCGAAGGTCTGCTTGAATCATTCGACGACGCCGGCGATTTCATTGAAAAACCGCTCCTCGATGATTCGCTCTTATCATCGGCGGAGACGCACAGGCATTCCGAATCGCTCATAGGTTGCAGGATAAGCAATTACGAGATTCTGGCGCTGATCGGCGTGGGCGGGGTAGGCGAAGTTTACCTGGCCCGCGACGCGCGACTCGACCGCCGGATCGCCCTCAAACTTCTTTCGGCGCAATTCATGGCGGATCCCGGGCAGGTGGAGCGATTCGAGCGGGAAGCCCGCGCCGCCTCGGCTCTCAATCATCCCAACATCATCACCATCCATGAGATCGGACGGGATGGCGACGCGCATTTCATCACAACGGAATTCGTTCAGGGGCGCACACTGCGCGAAATGATTGCGGAGGAGAAGTTGCAACTGCGCGAAAGCCTGGCGATCGTCTCTCAAATCGCCAATGCGCTCGCGGCTGCGCACGCGGCGGGCATCATCCATCGCGACATCAAGCCGGAGAACGTGATGGTACGCAGCGATGGATTGGTCAAATTACTCGATTTTGGCCTGGCCAAGCTGGCCGGGAGGGATTGCGGATTGCGGATTGATGAGCCAGTTCAACCGTGGACTCGAAATCGAGATCGAGAATTTGATCAATCCGCAATCATCCACAAGCAAGGGCCGCAATCCGCAATCCCACAGATGACCGACCCGCGAATGCTGATGGGAACGCTGGCCTACCTTTCACCCGAACAGGCGCGCGGCGAGAAGGTCGATCACCGCACGGATATTTTCAGTCTTGGCGTCATGCTTTACGAGATGATTGCGGAGAGACGACCGTTCACCGGCGAAAGCTCAATCGAAATCCTCGACGCGATTTTGAACAAGGAGCCTGAGCCAATCGCGACTGGACAATTGTCTCTCGAACTCGATCGCGTCATCGGTCGCGCCTTGCGGAAAGATCGCGAGGCGCGTTATCAAGGCGCCGGTGAGTTACACGACGATCTGCATCGACTGGCGCGGCATCTTGAGACGGCGGAAGATGGCGACGTCGGGAGCGCGTCGCGGCCGGAACGCTCGCCCGGTTACTTGATCAAAGCGGCGCCGCTTGCGGTCGTGATCGCGGTTGCAACCGTAGTCTGGCTTGTGATCGCGTCAAGGCCCGGAAGTGTCTCCTCGCCTCGCCCCTCGCCCACATCGCCATGGATTGACGCAGTCTCTACCAAGCTTACCGGTTATCCAGGCCATGAGATATTCCCCTCGCTCGCGCCCGACGGGCAGAGTTTCGTTTATTCACGGCAGCAGGACAATCAATATGACATCTTCCTCCAACGTGTCGGAGAAGCGCAGGCGCGCAATCTGACACCCGATTCGGATAAGGATGATGACTGGATGGCCGCTTTTTCGCCGGATGGATCACGCATCGCATTTCGGTCCGAGCGAAATGGCGGCGGCGTCTTCCTGATGGACGCCGACGGCGGTAATTTGCAGCGTTTGACCGAGGGAGGATTCAATCCTGCCTGGTCGCCCGACGGAAGGGAAATAGTTTACGCCGCTTCCCCCGCCAACAGCCCGCACTCGCGTGACAACGCCAGGAGCCAGCTCTGGGTGGTGAATGTGGAGACGCGCGAACGGCGACGGATAGATATCGGCTCCGGGAAAGATGCGGTCCAACCTTCGTGGGCGCCGAACGGGGCGCGGATCGCTTATTGGGGATTACGCGACACCGATCGCGACATCTGGACTGTTTCCGCGCGAGGAGGCGAGCCGGCGCAAGTGACCAATGATGACGCGACAGACTGGAATCCGGTCTGGTCGCCCGACGGCAAATATCTCTATTTCGCCAGCGACAGCCACGGCGCGATGCGCTTCTGGCGCGCGCCGATTGATCAAACAACTGGCCGGCTGACTGGCGAGCGTGAAGCGGTGACAGGGGCGGGGGCTGAAAGCTGGCACCCGGCCTTTTCACGCGATGGCAAGAGGCTGGCTTACGTCAATTACGTTGTCAAAGAGAGTATTCAATGCGTCGGATTCGACCCGCAAAAGGAAACGGTAGTCGGCGCAATGACGCCAGTCACCAGCGGTGAACGTCGAGTGACGGCGCCTGAGCTTTCGCCGGACGGCCAATGGCTTGCTTTTTACACTTTCGGCAGTCCTCAGGAAGACATCTTTGTCTCCAGACAGGACGGCTCCGAACCGCGCCAGTTGACCAACGACCGTCGCCGCGACCGCGTGCCGCGCTGGGCGCCGGACGGAAAACGGATCGCTTTCTATTCCGACCGCAGCCGTAATTACGAAATATGGATGAGCAACTTTGATGGCGGCGCCCTGCGACGCCTGACTGATTGCGCCCCCTATCATTGCTTTTATCCGGCCTGGTCGCCGGATGGAAAGCGGTTGGGCTTCTACAAGTCCGGCGTCAATACTTTCATCATTGATCCCGACAAACAGTGGGCGAATCAAATACCGCAGCCGCTGCCATCCCGACCGGACGATGCCGGCCATTTCCAGTTGTGGTCATGGTCTCCTGACGGGCAAAAGCTGGCTGGCGTGTGGCAAGGCGGAAAATCTTCCGGCGTCTTTACTTATTCTCTGGCTACGAAGCAGTACCAGCGGATCGCCGACTTCGGATCCGATCCGGTCTGGCTCAGTGACAATCGCCGGTTGCTCTTTATCTTCCGCCATAAGCTCTACCTGGTTGACAGCCGAGCGAAGCGTCCGCCGCGTGTAATCCTGTCGCCCAATCCGCTGCGCATCTCGCTGGCCACTCCCACACGCGACGATCGGAAGATCTACCTCAGCGTGATCTCCCCGGAATCCGACATCCAGATGCTTTCCCTGAAGTAGGCGCAAGCGACCTGTTTCCCAGACCGCCTGAATGTGGAACTTCAAACGCTTTCTGGAATAGGCGTAGGCGACCTTTTGTCCTTGCAGTCAACACTGTGTTAAATTCGACCCCACTTTCTGCGGCGCCGCGTGGGCGGCAAAACCATCTTGTAGGTCGAAGGTGGCGGTAGATGAGATCATTAAAGAGGGCGTGGGAGCCGAGCCAGGCGCCGTCCTAATGGAGAGACTACCGCTGAAGTGAGGAAAGTTTGATCACCACCACTACTCATCGGCTGCGCGAACTTCAACAGACCGTCGAGAGCGTCATTCGCGGCAAGACGGAAGCGGTGCGACTGGCGATTGTGACGTTGCTTGCCGGCGGGCATCTGCTGGTCGAGGACGTTCCAGGCGTGGGCAAAACAACGCTGGCGCATAGCATCGCGCGCTGTCTGGATTGCAGTTTTCAACGCATTCAGTTCACGAGCGACCTGCTGCCTTCGGACATTGTCGGCGTTTCAGTCTTTAATCAACACCGAGGCGAATTCGAATTCAAAACCGGCCCCGTCTTCGCCAACGTCATCCTGGCCGACGAAATCAACCGGACTACTCCGAAGACCCAGAGCAGCCTGCTCGAAGCGATGGCTGAAGGGCATGTCACGGTTGAAAATCAGACTTATGAATTGCCGCGCCCGTTTCTGGTGCTGGCGACGCAAAATCCGGCGGAACATCACGGAACTTACCCGCTGCCGGAATCGCAGCTCGACCGCTTTCTAATGCGCGTCCGAATGGGCTATCCGTCATTCGATGAGGAAAAGGAAATCCTTCGCCAGCAAACCCATCATCACCCGCTGGAACAGATCACTCCGGTAATGAGCGGCGACGACGTGCTCGACCTCCAGGAAGAAATCAAAAATGTGCGCGTGGACGATATCCTGATCGATTACCTGATGGAAATAGTGGCGGCGACGCGCAATTCCGAAACACTGGACATAGGCGTCAGCCCCCGAGGATCGCTCGCGCTTCGGCGCGCCGCCCAGGCTCTGGCCTTCATTGAAGACCGATCCTATTGCATAGCCGATGACATCAAGCGTCTGGTCATCCCCGTTTTCGGCCATCGCGTCGCGGTTAATTCGCGATACTCGAGCCGCAACGGCAATGGCGCCGAATCCGATTCCGTGCTGACTGAAATCGTCAGGAACGTTCGAGTGCCGATTTAGTGGTTAGTGACTGGCGGTTGGTGGTTGGCTTGAAGCGATATTGCAGCGGCCACCAACCACCAGCCACCAGCCACCAGCCACCAACCACTGACTACTATGGCCCCCTTCTTGCCCAGGAAAAAATCTTTTCGATTCGTTTTGGTCTCGGCGCTATTGACCGCGACGGCGATTGGCGTGGCCCTGATCTCCGTCATAGCGGGGCATCTGGGCGAATACGAGCTTGCGTCACTGGGGGCGAAGGCGGCGCTCGGACTGGCGCTGGTCATTGTTTTATACGTCGCGCCGCGTCTGGCGCAAAACATAAATTTCAACTCCGGATTTTCGGTCCACATTCCAAACGCCGGGCTGCTGTTTTCCGCTCTGATACTGCTGGTCACGATATTGAGTCTGAGCAGCGGGAACAATCTGCTCTATCTGGTGCTGTCGGCGCTGCTGGCGACGATGTTCGTTTCGTGGGCGCCGTCGCGGCTCAACCTGAGCCGGATCGGAGTCGCGGTCCGGTTTCCGAACCACATATTCTCGGGCGAATCGGCGGCGTTCGATTTGACGGTAACAAACCGAAGCCGGCTGCTGCCCGCCTTTTCGCTGACTGTGGCCATGAGTGAGGGCGGCGACCATGTGACAACGGGGGCGATACCGGGGGCGACAACGGGGGCGACAACGGGGGCGGCGTCAAAAGCCAAAGATGGGACGACGAATTCCACCGAGCTTGTATATCTGCCGATCATTCCAGCTCGCGCTTCGGCGAACGCCAGAATCGAACGAGGGTTCCCCAAACGCGGAGTTTACCCGATCACGGGCTTCGTCATTCACAGTAGGTTTCCGTTCGGCTTCATCGAACAGCGCCGCCGTCTGGAGGCCAGGGGAGAGATAGTCGTTTACCCCGCGCCTCTGCCGCTGGACGAATTCGGCCATGCGGCGCCGCCTCTGATCGGCCGCATCGAAAGCCGCGCGAAGGGGAGCGGGAGCGACCTGTACGCCATCAGGCGGTACATTTCCAGCGACCATCGTCGCCAGATAGACTGGAAAGCGACCGCCAAGACCTCGCAGGTTATGGTGCGCGAATTCCTGCGCGACGACGATTGGCGCGTTACGATGGTTTTCGACGCCCGGGTCGGGAAAGAAGAGGCGTCGAAGCCGGAATTCGCCGAGAAGTTCGAACGCGGCGTGACGCTGGCCGCCAGTCTGATTGCGTATTTCATCCGCGCCGGCGTCGAAATGCGCCTGATCACAGTTCCG
>DASUFM010000933.1:0-8075 GCA_036274535.1 Blastocatellia bacterium | reverse complement strand
CGCGTCATTCAGTGGGGCATGATTACTGAATTGCCGGCGTTGATCGTTATCGGCCTCTGGGGCGTGCTGCAATTCATCAGCGGATTCGGTTCGCTTGGAAAGGGCGGCGCCAGCGGCGGCGTGGCCTTTATGGCCCACGTAGGCGGGTTCGTCGCGGGCATCCTGCTGGTCTTCTTATTCCGAAACCCGCAGGAGCGACAACGCTTCAGGCGCGATCCGGATTACTGGTAGCGGATTTCCGACGGGCGACGTCCGAATGGTCGCGTCTGGCGCCCGGCTCGACGTATCCAGCCGGCGCGTAAATCGGCGCGCAGCTGATTTTTAGCGGGGCAATCATATGCATTGACAAATGCCGCGGATGAAAATAAATTGCGCTCGCGTCCAAATTCCTTTCGGGCGAATCTATTGAGTAATTGAGTAATTGAGTAATTGAGTAATTGATTTAGAAAAATGTATCGCCCACATATTGTCTCCCATTCCAACGATTTCCATACTATTTCGCTGGGATCGACCCCACATTCATAAAACGAAAGCTAGACTGCGGTATTGTTCTTTTCCGGCTTGTTTTGGAAATTCGGGGCCAGTTTCCAGTTCCTCGCGTGGAAGCGTTCTTCCATTTTATTCACTCCTGCGCAGCCGATTTCCAGACGGCCTCTAACGCTAATTGCGGTTTGCAAACGCATGTGCGGTCAAACAGGTTGAGAGGTGTGAGTTGTTTACTTGCGCCTCAGCCTCTTATGCGCAATTGCAATAAGCTCTAAATCGGACCACACAAGATTGATACACCGAGTCAGTACCGCGACCGGTAGGGAGCGTGAACCAGGCATCTGCGACGCTCGCTACCGCTCGCGGTACTGACCCAATCCCGCGTGGTCTGATTTAGTCAACTCATCCACAACGAAGGAGAAAATAAATGACCAGGAAGTTTTATGCCTTGAGCGGCGTTTTTTTGATCGTTCTCGTCGTCGCGGGCCTCTGGGCGAGCAAAGCGGGCGGGTTCACCGACCAGGACCCGATAGATCCGTTGACGACCAGGAAGTTTAATGGAGTGTCAATGGAGGACATGGCGCGAGGGGCGGATCGGATCGTCATAGGCAAATGCACCGGGACCAGAAGCGAATGGAGCGATAATGGCCGTCATCTGGTTACGCGAGCAACGGTAGAAGTCTCAGCGACGCTAAAGGGCGCCGAGACCGAATCGGTGCTGGTAGAGATACCCGGCGGTCGCGGCAGCAAGGGGAAGTTTCAACTCGCCATGACATATCCAGGCGCGGCGACGATCGCCGAAAACGAAACTGTGGCTCTTTTCCTCGTCCCTGCCACTGAGGGCGCCGACACGTATGCAGTGATGGATGCGGGCAAATTCTCAATCGTCCAGGACGTCGATGACAAACCAGTCGTTACCAGCGTTCCGATGAAAGTGAGAGCGCCGAGAGCCACCGGCCTGACGAGCGGCAATCAACAGGTCATCGAGTTGTCGGAGTTCAAGGCAATGATTGAGGGCTATCTCAAGTAACCCGGATCAGTAGATCACGATGTGGACGGAGAGTTGCGCCTTCACACCCGATTTCGCGATTTACAGAAAACTGAAGGAGAAAAATGAAGAACATAGAAAAAAAGATCTTCAACATTGGTCTCTGCCTCTGCCTGGCGCTGGCGAACGTGATCACAGCCCTGGCCGGCGGCGCGCTGGAACAAATTGACATCACCGGCAATCAGCCTTCACCGATCCCGGGGCATATCATTGCCAGGTTGCACGGCATTAAATGGGATGCCCGCAGCATTCCAGTGAAATACAGCATGAACAACACGCTGGATCCAATACCCAACCCGCTTGGCGAGCCGGTACTGACGCTGGCCCAGGCGCAGGCGGCTTTGCAGACGTCCTTCGACGCCTGGAATAACATCCCGACTTCCTTCATCGATATGAGAATCACGGGGACGACCGCCAACCCCGATCTGGCCGGATTCGACTTCGTCAACGAATTGAGTTTCCGCACCGCCGCCGGCTTCACGGCGATCGCCGTCTCGCCCTCCACCAGCCTGATTGCGGACGCGGATTTCGCGCCCGGTGACGACATTGACGGGGACGGTGATTCCGACGTCGCGGCCGGGATCACTGTAACCACCGATGTGGATGGCGACGGCGACATCGAATTCCCGGCGGGCTTCTACAAAGCCGGAACGATCCTGGACAACGACGTTCAGTTCAACACCAAAACCACAAACGGATTTCGCTTCACCATTGGCGACGCGGCGTTGGATACCGTCACCCGCTCGGTGGACCTGAACACCACGGCGACGCACGAGTTCGGCCATTCACATGGCCTGTCACACTCGTATGACAACCAGGTCAGCGGGACGAACGGTGACGGGGCGACGATGTTCCCCTTCATCGACACCGGCGATCCTGCGGCCGAGTTGAACCAGCGGTCGCTCGGCACAGACGACATCGCCTGGAGTTCGTACTTCTATCCCGAAGGTTCGGCGCGGTCCGGCCCGGCGAAGTTACAGGGGAAAGATAAGGCTTTCAATAAGGAGTATGGATTGATCAAGGGGTCATTGACCCACGGCGTTCTCAATCAACCCATCGCCGGCGGCGTCGCCTTCGCTAATGATCTACTTTCCGATAAGCGCGTGGCCAGCGGTTTCAGCGGTACGACCCAACTGTCGTTCAACCCGGCCACCGGAGGACTGTTCCTGGTCGATCCCACCTTCAACATCCTCAATGGCGATTATGTCATTCCTGTTCCTAAGGGTCTTTACGCTGTCGGAATCGAGCCGGTTGACGGGACTCCCGCGGCCGCCGGGAATATAAGCCTCACTTGCCAGATCGGCTCCATCTTCGGCCAGCAGAATTTCAATGAGGAATTCTATAACCGTAGCAGGGAGGACGCCCGCGAGGTTCGGCTGGGAGAGAAGTTCCCAGTGCTGGTTCTGCCGCCCTTGAATCTGTCATCTCACATTGATCTTGTGACTTCGGATTCGATCAACGTCAATAATTTCGGCAACCGTAACTTCGTCGGTTTCACGGGCGTTCCCGCCGGGAGTATGTACGCCGTGCAGATCCCGGCCGCGCAGATCGCCGCAATCAATCCCGGAGGCGGCCTCCTCATTCAGGGAGTAGCCTTTGATACTTTTGTCAGGAACGCTTCAGTCGTTCCGGTCTTCGCCAAAGCTGTGCTGACTACCGGAACCGTGAACGGGACGTCGGCGACAATAGATCTGGCCCGTCCGTTGGCGCAGAGGAGCGGTTTTATCGGGCAGGATAATGATATCGCCCCATTCTATTTCCTAACCCCGCGCCTCCTGGGGGCCGCCGTTCTGAAGGGGATTCAGAGAGGTGATATCCAGAACCTCTTCATTGTTCTGCAAGTTCCGACGACCACTCCGTTCCCCGGCGTCGCCGGGCAGCCGCCGTTCATCGGTCTGGACGGATCGGGCGCCGTTGGCGGTCAGCCGAACGACGCGCCGATCTTCAACCAGTCATTTTTCTCCTCTGACGGAGGGACAACCTGGACAGTAGACCCGAGGTTCAATTTCAGGTTCTCGCTTGTCGTGTCCAGGCCGTTGGATGAGCCGTAAGCGTGAAGATCAACGAATGTTCCATATGCCATATTTCTTATGAAATATGGCATATGGTTCTTCTCAGTTCGCTCCTACTTGCGTGGAGCGATCAAGGCATAAGGGGGGCGCGCCGCGCCAGGCTTCTTCCAGTGGCGCGCTCTCAGCTATCGCCAGTAAGAACATCCTCCGCAAAGTAAGCGTGGTCGCCCGCCTGCCTGCTCGCTGGTATGCAGATTTAAAGCAATTTCGGTATGAATGTTCAGCCGATCCGTTTTAGCCACGAAGAACACGAATGAACACGAATCTCTTTCTTGATCTCGCTGATCCGTCATTCATGAATATTCGTGTTCATTCGTGGCTGAACTTCTTAATCCAGCGGTCCTGAACATTGAAGTCGAAAATGCTGTAATAATCGGTTTCTTCACAAGACCTTCCTTCTTGGTCTTCCTTCAATGATGCTCGGCTCTCGCGGCGTGAAGGATTCGCCGGCGCCCCGGTGGCTGATCCGAGTGTTGCGAGCCGAACTTTAGTGCGTGTATAGTGCGAGAGCGCGGTCAAGATACACAAAAATCTCCCAGACATAGGTTGATATAATTTGCGACTAAGGTCATAGCGACTGGCTAAAATGCTATCCGTCAATTACAACCTGATCACCGACGCCGGCGGGGTCGCGCGGGCAGCCGGTGATTTACGCGGCGAACAGGTGATCGGCTTCGACACCGAAACGACGGGACTCGATCCGCATAACGCGAAATTGCGCCTGATCCAGCTTGCCACGTCGCAAGCGAGTTTCATCATTGATTGCTTCCGGTTGTCGCGAGATCAGCTCAAACCGATCCTGGACATCCTCGCCGCTCCGCAGCCGGTCAAGATAGCCCACAACGCGAAATTCGACGCAAAGTTCCTGATGCGCCATTGCGGCGCGCGGCTCGGCGCCGTCTTCGACACCTACCTGGCCAGCGTTCTGGCCAGCGCGGGCGACGAGAATGACCGGCATAGCCTCGAAGCCGCCGTCAACCGCTATCTGGCCATGCCGATGGACAAGGCGGCGCAAACCAGCGACTGGTCGCGCGAATTGAGCGAGTACCAGCTCGAATACGCGGCGCGCGACGCCCAGGTCTTATTGCCCCTGCGCGAACGGATGCTGGAAAAACTGCGGGAGATGGACCTGTTACGGGTCGCCGAACTCGAATTCGATTGTGTGCTCTCGATCGCCGCCCTGGAACTGGCGGGCATCTATCTGGACGTCGAACGCTGGCGCGATCTGATCGGCCGCATCCGTGTCGAACACGACCGGATCGCCGACGAACTGCACAGGGAGTTAGGCCCCGCTTCGGCGCAGATGAGCCTCTTCGGCGGAGTGGCCGAACGAATCAACCTGGACAGCCCGGCGCAGGTCAAGGGGGCGTTGGCCCGGATCGGCATCAATGTCGAAGACACGCGTGAATGGACGCTGCAAAAACTCGCGCATAAATTCCCCATTCTCGAAAAATTTCTCGAATATAGAGGACTCAGCAAAAGCCTCTCGTCTTACGGCGAGGGCGTGCTCGATTACATCAATCCGGCCACCGGCCGCATTCACGCCGATTTCAGGCAGATCGGCACGCCCACCGGGCGCATCACCACGTCGTCACCCAGCCTGCAGCAGATTCCGCATACCACCGAGTACCGTTCGTGCTTCCGCGCGCCCGCCGGGCGCAAACTCGTGGTCAGCGATTATTCACAGATAGAGATGCGCATCCTGGCCGATTTCTCGCGCGACGAAGAGTTGCTCAAGGCCTTCGATTCCGGCGCCGACCTGCACCGTATGACCGCTTCGCAGATGTTCGGCGTCCCTCTGGATCAGATCACGAAGCGACAGCGCGAGAGCGCCAAGGGATTGAATTACGGCCTGGTTTACGGGATGGGCGCCGAGGGTCTGGCCAGCCGCATCGAATCCAGCGTCAAGGAAGCCGAGATTTTGATCGAACGTTACTTCGCCGCTTATTCGGGCGTCGAACGATGGTTAAATGAGGCCGCCGAGAAAGCCGTTCGTGAACGCCGCGCCCGCACGGCTTCGGGCAGATTGTGGATTTTCCGCCTCGATCCTCACGACCGCGCGCAGCTCGGCGCGCTCAAACGCGTCGGCAAAAACGCCCCGATTCAGGGTTCCGCCTCAGACATTTTCAAGCGCGCGATGACGCTGCTGGACCGCGCGCTGCTGGAGCGAGACGCGCAAATCGTCAACTCCGTCCACGACGAGATCGTCGTCGAATGCGAACAGTCAATTGCCGAAGAAATCAAGCAGATCGTCATTCAGAAAATGATCGAAGGCGCCAGGGAATTTTTGCCGCGCGTCCCGGTCGAGGTCGAGGCGGTGATTTCAGACGCCTGGCTGAAGAAATGAAGACAAGGAGACAGGGGGGCAAGGAGACAAGGAGATTTTCTCCCTGTCCCCCTTCTCCTTGTCTCCTTGCCTTTCTTCTACTGCTTCTTTCCAGTAAAAGTCCCTTCGCCCATGCCTGCCAGGCTGACTTTGCCCTTCATCGTCTTGCCGTCGGTTGTGCCACTGTAAGTGAGCGTGCCTTCGATCTGGCCGCTGACTTTGAACGAGAATTCAACCTTGTCGCCTTTGACAGTTCCGGTCAGATCGGATTCGCCGAACAGGCCTTTGTATTTGCCGGTCAGTTTCTCGCCTTCCTGTTTGAAGGTGAAGCTTGGGCTGCCCGAGCCGGCGTCGGTCTCGACCGTGACGCTCCAGGAGCCGGTCACGTCAATTTTGTCGCCTGCGGCTGGCGCCGCTGCGGGGGCTGGAGCGGCGCTCGAATCAGTCGCCGCCGAGGCGCGTTTGGCGCTCCAATCGCCCTGTGCGAATCCGTTGAAATCGGCGTCGCCCTTCAGCGCGTCGCCGTCAAGATTGCCGGTCAGCGTGATGGTAAAGTCCTGCTCCTGGAACTTGACGGTATAACTGAACTTGACCGCCTTGTCTTTGACCGAGCCTTCGAGCGGCGTTTCGCCGAATTGGCTCTTGATCTTCCCCGTCAACTTCTCGCCTTCCTGCTTGAGCGACAGACGCGCAGGGAACGGACCTTGTGGCGTATTGAGCGTGATATCCCAATCCCCGGTGGCGTCGGGCGATTGAGCCATCGCGGAGACCGAGAGAAACAGCGCGCAGATGAGCGCGGAAAGAGCGAAAAACATTCGTTTCATTGTGAACCTCTCCTTGGTTAATCGAACGGACGTCAAATCGAATATAAGCGCGCGAAGCCTACACTGGCCTTTTAAACTGTGTCAAATATCGAAGTCTTGTAAGCGCGAGTCCGCCGTTTTAGAATCGCAACGCCCCTTCCGTCGGGCGCCGCCCGACGCCGCCTGAAATTGGATGGCGAAACCGAGAAAATTTATGCCGGCAAGAGAAATCACCAGTCTGGACGAATTGCGATCATTGGCGGGACAGGAAGTCGCCGTGAGCGATTGGTTAGAGGTCGCGCAGGAGCGCATCAACCTGTTCGCCGACGCCACGGGCGACCACCAGTGGATTCATGTCGACGTCGAACGGGCCAGAACCGAATCGCCTTACGGAGCCACGATCGCGCACGGCTTTTTGACGCTGTCGCTGCTCAGCCAACTGATGTCGGAGACTGTCAAAATCAAACTGCCGATCAGGATGGGAATCAACTATGGGTTGAACAAAGTCCGCTTTCCATCCGCGGTTCCCGCCGGGTCCAGGATTCGGGCTCGCGCCGCACTACAAGCGGTCGAAGAGATCGCGGGCGGCTGTCAGCTGGTCTGGAACATCACGGTCGAGCGGGATGGCGCGGACAAGCCTTGCTGCGCCGCCGAATGGCTGGTGAGGTATTACATTTAAATCAAGTAACAGTACGGGGAGCTCACGCGCACTGTTAATAATCAAGGAAAACCGAATGAGTGATCTGACAACAAAACTGAACTGGGATGGGGAATTTAAATTCACAGGCGTGAACGCCGGCGGGATCGAGACCGTGATTGACGGCGACAAGCAATCCGGCGCAAGTCCCGTCGAATTGCTGCTCGAAGCGCTGGGCGCATGTTCGGCCATTGACGTGGTTTCGATTCTGAAGAAGGTGCGAACGCCGGCCGAGAAGTTAGAAGTAACTCTGGAAGCCGATCGCAATCCGGCGGAGCCTCGGTATTTGACCAGCGTAAAAATGATGTTCGACGTGTGGGGAGACGAAATCTCCCACGACAAACTGGTCCGCGCGATCAACCTCTCGATCAGCAAATATTGCAGTGTCTATCATTCGTTGCGCGACGATCTGAAATTGGAGCCGCTGTTCCGCATTCACATAGCCGGCGCCGAGGCCTCGGGCGATTATCAGGTGGTAGAGATCGCCCCGCCGACCAGCGAGTTTTAAAGCGCTTTGCAATAACGATTGAAAGGCGTCACGCCTCTGCCGAAGGCCCGAATATTCCATATTCCATATTCCATATTCCATATTCCATATTTATGGTGTTTGAAAAATAAATACAACCATTTGTGTAGGGGCGGG
>DASUFM010000932.1:0-14352 GCA_036274535.1 Blastocatellia bacterium | reverse complement strand
CCATCTTCATCCCGCTTGGTGAAAATCTCGCTCGTGATTTCTATCAGATAGCTGTCCAATTCGCCCTTGTTCCATTCGGCGAAAACTTCGTGCAGTTCATCGGCGCCGAGCCCCAGCCCTACGCTCAACAGATGGTAGGCTTCGCAGATGAGCTGCATGTCGCCGTATTCGATGCCGTTGTGAACCATCTTGACGTAATGGCCCGCGCCGTTTTCGCCGACCCAATCGCAGCACGGCGAGCCGTCTTCCACCTTGGCGGCGATGGATTGAAATATCTCTTTGACATACGGCCAGGCCGCGGGATTTCCTCCGGGCATGATCGACGGGCCGAATCGCGCGCCTTCTTCACCGCCTGACACTCCCGTGCCGATGAAAAGAATTTCCTTCTCCGCCAGATCTTTAGTGCGACGGTTCGAGTCAGGATAATGCGAATTGCCGCCGTCAATGACGATGTCGCCCTTTTCCAGATGCGGCAGCAGAGCATCGATCATATGATCAACCGTGTCGCCCGCCTTGACCATCAGCATCATGCGGCGAGGTTTCTTCAGCGCCCCGACGAACTCCTCGATTGAATGCGCGCCCACGACCTGCGTCCCGGCGGCTTCGTTCTGAATGAATTCGTCCACCTTGGAAACGGTGCGGTTGAAGACGGCCACTCGATAGCCGTGATCGTTCATGTTTAAAACCAGGTTCTGTCCCATCACGGCCAGGCCGATCAGACCAATGTCACAACTTTCCTTCTGCATAAAGACTCCTATTGAATGTGTGTTCCTTCCGGGGCGCTCGAGAGGCTGGAAGCGCTGTCGCAAAAATTATGAGGAGCGATCTGGCTCATATTTCATATTCCATATGAAATATGAAATATCCATTATCCATCAATTTCCCGGCGGTTTCACCTCGGAGCGCAGCGGGCTGGCAGGAATTTTAAAATTTTCGGGAGGGTCGGGGCGGCTCGGGTCGAACGCCGCCACGTCTTTGGTGAGAAATTTGGCGATCCCAAGATTATTGGCTTTAATCCCTTCGACAACGCGCCTGGCCAGTTCGTAGGCGCCATAATTGTTGTGATGCGTGCCATCCCCTTCTTTGAAAGCCAGCGCTGATCTCTCCGGCCCCAGCGCCTCGTAAAAGGCCTTGCTCATCGCGTTCAGATCGATCAGCGCAACCTTTTCTTCATTAGCCACATGGCGAACGGCTTCAGGGTAGTCGCCGAGCGTGCTGTAGACCTTGCCCTGATCGTTGAAATTGCGGCGATTGACCGAAGTCAGGAGCACGGGCGTGGCGCCGCTCTTGCGCGCTTCGGCGACAAACATTTTCAGGTCGGATTTGTAGGTAGTGAACGCGCCCACGCCTTCGCCCTTCTCTTTTTGATCATTGTGACCGTACTGAATGAACAGATAATCGCCAGGCTTGATCAGGCTCAGGACTTTGTCCAGCCGCCGCGCGCCCAGCGAGCTTCGAAGAGATTCGCCGGATTCGGCGTGATTGGCGATGGCGACGCCGGGCTCGAAAAACCGCGTCAGCATCTGTCCCCAACTGCTGTACGGCTCCAGCGGCTGATCACAGACCGTCGAATCGCCGAGAAGGAAAATTGTCGGAACTTCCGCGGGGGTAATCTCGATCGCGCTGACAGTTGGGCGCTCGCCATTGAATTCGAGCGTAAGCTTTTCATCCCATGCCCAGGCTTCGATGTTCTTTTCACGATCTTTAAGTTTGACCTCGCCGCCGCCTTCGATTTGAGGGTTGCGGACGTTGACGGTGAAGGTCGACGTTTCAAATTTGCCGGGCGTAGTCTCCACCTTTTCCAACATCAACCGCCGCAACTCGGCTTTGGCCGTGGTCACTGTCGCGCTTCTTGAATCGCCGAAGGTGACCGTCACATTGTAATTGCCTTCGGGCAGCGCAACCGAGAAGAAAAACGGCTTGCCTGAGGCCGCGTCCGGGCTCGCAACACTAATTGATTCCAAACCGTAACCGCGCTCTTTGCTGTAAATCATCGACGGCGGCGCCGCCGCGCCGGCTTTGCCTTCTCCGAATTCAAAACGGCGCGGCGCCAGGCTCACGAAACCTCTTGCGGCGTCTACCGACGCAGCCTTCGCCGAATAATAAGAAGCAAGCGGGTCCGGTTTGAGCGCCTTCAATCCAGAGATGACGGCCGCCGCGTTCAATTCCGCTCCGGCGAGCGTCTGATGGGTATGTTCATCGGCAAACAGAGGCTCGACCTTTTCAGCGCCCAGCGCGTCATATTGGCGGGCGATGATCTCATTAAGGTCGATGAATCCGGCTTTTTCAGCCTTCGCCACTTCCCCGGCCCATCGCGCATATTGATCGCGAACGATCCTTCTGGAAAGAGGGCTGGAAAGAGGGCCATCTTTCCAGATCTTTCGCGGGACCGGCGAGCAGATGAGCGGCGTCGCGCCTTTGGCTCTGGCGTCGGCTAAATACTTCCGCAAATACCAGCCGTAGCTGTGAACGATCTCGTGTTTTTTAGTGATCAGGTTATCGATTTCTTCCGTCTCTTCGCCCACGCCCTTGATCGTGCCGCGCGCGCGAAAGGTGTCGTTGACGGGCCCGCTGTCGTTGTGGCCGAATTGGATCAACACGAAATCGCCCGGCTTCATCGCCGACAGGACCTGATCCCATAACCCTTCGCTTATAAAAGTACGGCTGCTGCGGCCGCCGCGGGCCCGATTCAAAACGGTAATCTTAGCCGGGTCGAAGTAAGCTGCGATCGGTTCGCCCCAGCCCCATTGTTTATTCGCTCCGTCGCCGGCCCCGTTCCTGACGGTTGAATCACCGACCAGGAAGAGCGTGGGCAGATTCGCTTTCGCGCCCGGATCCTGCGCGCTGGCAATCCCGCAAAACAGCGCCAATGCCAGACACGCCATGAACAATCGAGCAACGAGAATTTTTCTTTCTGATAAGCGCATAAAATCTCTACCTGGTTAATATTCCATATCACGAAAAGGGAGTATGCCTCTTCCATATGGGATATGGAATATCGCTGACGATAACTTCGATTCAATCACTGACCATCCGCATAATAGGATTTCTTTCCCAGGATGACGTAATCCGGATGATTCCGCGCTTTGATTTCTACGCGCCGCAGTTTCCCATCGCGCTTTGTGTTTGTCGGATAATAGGTGAGTATGTACCGGCGTTCGATGCCTGCGAAGATCCGATCGTATATTCCAGCCGCCTGTTCAGGCTCTTCGAGGTATTCCGCCCATCCGCCCGTCAGATCGGCGATTCCGGCCAGGGCCAGTTGTTGGCGGAGACTCATCGCGGCGCGAGACCGCAGGTAGTCTTCAAACGTCGGCGTCAGGCCACGCCGCCACCCGCCCCATTCCTGCAGCGGTCGAAATAATCTCTCGAATAGCTTCCTCGCTCTTTCAATGTGCTCTTCGGGAGGAACTCCGGCAAACCTGACGCCTGGAATCACGGAATAGATCGTCGTCCGCGTCTTTTCCGCGGCGGAGTAAATATCTTCGAGGCTGTATTCCTTGAATTGACTGTTGGGCATGGGCGAAACGCCGGAAGAGTCGGCGCTTCTGAGTCTGCCCAATTCATCGCCGTCCGTCTGGAAGATGATGGTCGGACGCCCGACGCCGGCGAGGAGTTCTTTGAGGGTCGCGAGCAGCGCGCTATATTGTTCGCTGCGGCCCGGTCGCCCGGAGGTCGCTTTTTTTCGCAGCGAGTCCAGACCTTTCCTGAGCTTTCCCTTGTCTCGCGTGAAGTCAACCAACAGCGCGACATCGTCCGTCACAACCGCCATGCGGTCATTCGGCTTGAGCCTGTCGACGAGCGTCCTGGCGGCCGCCACGCTGTTTTCGATGAAAGGCTGCAGGCTGCCGCTGTAATCCATGATCAGTACGATGGAGCGCGGGACGGTCGAGTTGTCGGCGGGCGAAAGGGTTGCGACCTCCTGCGGCGCGCCGTCCTCGGTGACGATGAAATCATCCCTGGTCAGCCCCGAAACGGTTCGCCCCTTTTTGTCCAGGGCCAGAATCTCGAAGACCGCGAGCGACGTATCCACTCTGATGACTGTGTCCGAATCCGGCCGTTGATCGCCCTCTTTCGTCTCGACCGCTCTCTGCTCGCGCTCATCCCATTTCAGCCGCTTCAGGCTGGAACCGAACTCCTCGCGCTTTTGCTTCTCCTGCGCTATGGCCGAAGGGTTGGCGCAGGAACATACAGCCGCTGTATATAGCGCCATCGTCGCTATGCAAAGGATTACTCTGAGGTTTCTACAAAAATTTCCTCGCTCCGTCAGGAGCGGAATGTTTATAGATGCTCGATGAAACCACCATTTAGCTCCGTAGGAGCGGCATCTGCGCGCGATGGACGCCGCATCCGCAGAGCTGGAAAACCTGATGCGTCGAATATCTATAAACATTCGGCTCTTACGATTCATCTTCAATAAAATTGAAAACGTACTTGTCCTCGAAAGCAATTTCAAACTTTCGCAACAGCCTCTGAATCAGTATCGCGGGCGGCAGGGAGCGTCGTCTCAACGTGAGACACGCTCACTACCGTTCGCGGTACTGATTATGACTTTATTCCATTCGGAACCATCGGCAACGATCTAAGGCGAACGCCGGTCGCCTCGAAGATGGCCGCGCTGACGGCCGGAGCGAGCGCGACGATCGGGCATTCGCCCGATCCCGCGGACGGCAAATCTTTGCGGTCGAGCAGAACTGTTTCCAGGTTCGGCATGTCGCTGAAGCGCGGCACGCGGTAGCGCGAAAAGCGCGGATTGAGAATTTTGCCGTCCGCGAAATCGATCGCTTCGAACAGAGCGCCGCCTATGCCTTGAATGACCGAGCCTTCGACCTGATGCTTCAATCCGTCGGGGTTGACGATGGCGCCGCATTCGAAGGCTGTCACGACGCGGACGATCCTGACCTTGCCGCCGGCGGGATCGACGGCGACCTCGGCGCAATTGGCGACATAACCGCCCTTCTCGAATCCGCCGGCGATCCCGAAACCGTGATTTGCGGCGGGTTTCGATTTGCCCCATCCAAAGGCTTTCGCGGCCGCCTCCAGAGCGGCGCGCAGGCGCTCGTCTTTCAGGTTCTTCAGCCGGAATTCGAGCGGGTCCATCTTCAGGCTCGCGGCCAGTTCATCGACGTGGACTTCGCGCGCGAAGTGATTGGCGGTCGAAGCCAGCGCGCGATACGAGCCCTGGCGCAGGGGCGAATCGGAGCGATGAAATTCGCAGCGTTGATTTTGAATCGAGTAGACAGGGCGCAACCCCGCATTCCCGGAGTTGTAGTTATGAAAGTCCCAGGCCGTGATAACGCCGTCCTTGTTGACGCCGCTCCTCACGTCGATCACGCCGGCCGGACGGAAGTACGCCCATGTGAATTCTTCTTCGCGCGTCCAGACCAGTTTGACGGGTTTGCCGGCGGCTTTGGCCAGTCGCGCCGCTTCGATTGCGGCTTCGCCGCTGTGCTTGCCGCCATAACCTGATCCGGTGTCGGGCGCGATGACGCGCACACTGCTTTCGGGAAGATGAAACGCGGCGGCAAGTTCACCGCGCACACCGAAAGGTCTCTGAGTTCCCGTCCAGACCGTCAGTTTGCCGTCTTTCCATTCGGCCACGGCGGCTCGCGGTTCCAGCGGCGCATGCGCGATATATGCGATTGTATATGTTCGATCGAGTTTTTGATGCGCCGCGGCCAGGCTCTCAGCCAATTCAGCGGGCGCGCCGGCCGGAAGGTTCGGCGTCTTTCGTAAATGCTCGAAGAGTTCCCTGGCTGAAACCTGTGGGGTGGCCTTCCACTCAGTTCGAACCGCTCTGGCGGCCAGCGCAACCGTCTGCTCATTCGGCGCGACAACGCCGGCGAAATCCCCGTCGCGCGCGACCACGACGCCGGGCAGTTTTTCCGTATCTTTCGAATCAATCGAGGCGAGCGTCGCGCCGAAAGCCGATGGCCGCAGGACTTTTCCATAAAGCATTCCGGGCAGTTTGATATCGGTCGTGTAATGATGCCTGCCCGTTACCATGTCACGGCCGTTGATCTTGCGCAGCGGCTTGCCGGCGACCTTCCAATCGCCGGCCGGCGTAAGAGGAGGCGCGCTGATGGCCTTCATTATTTTCTGCCCCTTGCTCAACTCTCCGTAGCTGAGCGATCGGCTGGTCGCCGGGTGCGTGACTTTGCCCTCGCCGGCGAGGAGGGAGTCGCGTTCGACTTTCAGCGATTCGGCGGCAAGATCGAGCATCGTCTCGCGGGCCGCGGCGGCGGCTTTGCGAAGTTGCGGGAACATATCAGGCGTTGTGCGGCTGCCGAAAGTGCCCATGTCGTACGGCGTTAAATCAGTGTCGGCCATCACGAGTTTGACAGTTGAGATCGGGGCGCGCAGTTCTTCGGCCACGGCCTGAGTCAGCGATGTGCGGATGTTCTGCCCGACCTCGGCCTTGCCGGTATAGGCCGTCGCCGTTCCGTCTTCGGCGATGTGCAGCCACGCGCCGATTTCGACAGGGCGCGCGGGGCCGCCGCGACGGCCGCCTCCGCCCGATTCCTGCTGCGCCGTAGCGTCTTTGAACGCCAGCACGATCAACACGCCTCCTCCCGCCCTGGCCAATATCCTGAAAAACTCGCGCCGCCGCATTTCGCCGAGTTCAAAATGATAGGCCGGCCCCTCGGCCAATTCGTAGCGCTCAGGCTCGATCTCGATTTCGTCAATCAACCGTTCGATCATTGCGCGCCTCCCTTCGCGTTTTTATCGCCGGCGGCCCGGCGAACAGCCGCGACTATGCGCGGATAAGTCCCGCAGCGGCAGATATTTCCCTCCATCGCGCGCAGAATCTCGGCGTCGGTCGGGTTGGGAGTTTTCTTCAACAACCCGACGCCGGACATGATCATTCCAGCCGTGCAATACCCGCACTGCATCGCGTCCAACGCCAGAAAGGCCTCCTGAAGTGGATGCAGGTCTCCGTTCCGCTCCAGACCTTCGATGGTTGTGATCTGCTTACCTTCGACCGAGGCGACAGGCGTCAGACAGGAGCGCGCGGCCCGCCCGTCAACGAGCACAGTGCAGGCGCCGCACTGCCCCTCTCCGCAGCCGTATTTCGCGCCGGTCAAATCAAGCTCGTCGCGCAACACACTGAGCAACGAGCGCTCGCCATCGACCTCGACACGGCGCATGGTTCCGTTGATTTGAAGTTTTAGGATTGGCATAGATTCTCCGAAAAACCTATAAGGCCCTATAGGTCTTATAAGAGCAAATGGTTACACCCTAATTATCGATTGAGAATCAACTCCGTCAAGAGGTTGTCCTGCACGGTTCGATCGTGCGTGAGGCCGTTATGGGTATCGCAGAAGATGGCCGTCCCGACGCGCGGCGAGCGCATTGACATCGGAATAGCCACGGCCGGCCGCGAGTCGGGCGGGCGCCCGAACAGGCTTTGGCGAGTGATCGTGCCGTCACCGGGGTTGAAAAGTAAATCGGCCGCCTTGAGCCTCATCCGTTTATCGCCGCGAAATTCGGCGAGGCCGAAGACGGCGCGCGGGAACAAGCCATTGACGATCACAACGCCGTCGAGCGTCGGAATGCAGTCGCCGCCGATGAACATGAAGCGCAGTGTCGGAGGCGGCGGGCAGTTAACGGCCAGCGCGGCGTGAAACGCCTCTGACCGATGAAGGACCGCTTGCAGGAATCGTTCGCGCTCCGCGGCGCGCCGTAAACTTTCCACTCTCGCCGGGTCCGGCCCCAGTCTGGCGCCCAGCCGTTCAAATTCCCGCCGGCGGAATGTGTCGTCGAAGGCCGCGGACCATCTGTAACGCCGCCACGTCTCCACATCATATAGATCCACAGGCAACGGACTAAGAGAGTCGCTGAAAAAGCGCGCCTGCCCCCCCGGCGGCAGCAGTTGATAGATCGCGGGAATGGTGAAAGTCACGCGAGAGCCGACCCGCGCGAATGGCAGTCTCCGTCCGTAATTCCGCGGAAGATAGCCGAACGGAGCGGCGAATGACAGCGCGGAAAAACCTCTCAACAACACGCGAAGCGCGTTTATCGAACCCGCGTTCGGCGTGGCGATCATAATAATCCTGTTCATGTTCCGAGCCCCCGACCAATCGGGACATGCGACGGGGGCGTCCAGAACGTCGCGCTCTCCGTACATGGCGTAGTAGCGCGCCACCAGCCCGCCCATTGAATGAGCCACGATGTCGAAGCGCAGATCGGGCCTTCCCAGTTTCAGCTTGAGTTCTTCGATCATACAACCGAGCGCGCGCGCCGATTCGACGACGTCGCGCCGCCAGTCGTAAGCGAAGAGGTATATCGTGTCGCAGTCGCCTCCGGGCGGCGGGGCGTCGAATCTGCCGCGCTGGTAACCGCCATACCGTTCCAGAGCTTCGAGCATCGGCCTGTAGATGGCTATTTCAGGAATCAGCGCGCTCACTTTGGCGTCTTCCACAACCTCCGTGGCTACTACGTCATCGGTGTTTTGAGCTAAAACCGGCGACGATATGGGGAGCGCGATCGCATCGCTGTCCACCCGCAAATCGGGCCATACCGTCTCCCCGGTGCGACGGTTGACCAGGTACGAGCCGAGTATGCCGGGGATGAAGATGACAGGTGGTTTTCCCTGGCGCGCCGCCGGCGGTGGGAAATAGACCTGTGGCAGATTCGGTTGGAACGGCCTCTTTTGACAGCCTGTCAACGCGACAGCTGATGCGAACAGCAAGAGGACAGCCGCCGCGGGAAAAACGATCCTCGACGCAGGGCGATTCATTGTTGGCGCGGCGCTCATGTCAAATTCGGTTCAAGACGTAGAAGAGAATTAAAGATCAGCCCCTGTTTTGTCGGTACCGTAGCGCACCGTCATCCTGCAAGGCGGCTATGGCGCCCATGGCAATTTGCAACCCTGGCGGCGGCCCGACCGTATTCCACGCGCGCGCGGTTGATTCTTGTGATATACTGCGCGTGATTAAAGGCGATTGCCTTTTAAAGTAGAGTAACAGTTTCAGATCCATGCTACGCAATCTGAGCGACCGATAGTGAACGGATTAAGGTCTGTTCGCCAGTTCATGCTACGCAACCGAACAATCAGGAGAGTGGAACAGGCTTCAGTCTGATTGCCACCATATTATGGACAGACTAAAAGTCTGTCCAACCCTGCGAAATTAGGATCATGAAGTGCGAAAGTTGTGGTAATGAGATGATTGGCGCCGCGATCATTTGCCGGACGTGCAATCACAATAATGCGCTGCATAAGAAACAAGCGTGGAGGCGCCCCGAGCCTCGACACAACCAATCAACGCAATCTCGCGCGAGCGGGCCGATGACCGAACTTCCGACAATCAGTCCGCGAAAAGACAACGACGTCAATCTGCTCCACTTCCCTTCCGCTTTGAATAAAAGAACCGCGCACGGGCAAGCCCCGGCGGCGCGGCAGACCACGGCGGCGCGCCTGGACACGGATGAAAGCCAGTCACAATCCTCACAAACCGAGGCCTATCCGCCCTGGCGCGACGAATTGAAGGAGCGCGTCCGGCGGATCAAGGAGAAACGCGCCACGAGCGAGATCGCCGCGCCGAATTCATCGCCCGCTCACCCCTCTCGCGCGCAGGCCGGCGAAACAAAGCTCGGCCGCAATCCGATTGTCGAGGCGGCGTTGAATCGCCTCCGATTTGCGTCTCGTGAGAAAGAGGGACGGAGAGATGGAGGAACAGAGGATCGAGGATCGAAGGTCGAAGATCGCGCCCCTCGACCTTCGATCCTCGATCATCGATCCTCGATCCTCCGTCTCTCCGTCCTTCCGTCCCGATCGTCGTCTAAAACTTCAACCGCGACTTCAACCGGCAAGGGGCCCGCAGGCGCGCCAGACAAACAGTCGGACAAACAGCCGGATAAACAGGTCAAGACGCGAGTCTCGGATATCGCGCGCGCCTATGAGCCGTCCGCGCCCAAAACCGATCCGGCGCCGATCTATGCTCGCCTGTTGGCCGGCGTCTGCGACTTTGAAATTGTCTTCCTGGCCTTTCTACTGATCTTCGGCGCTTACGCGACGTCGAACGACGCCACTTCGTTCGCCTATGGTTCGCGCGTCCTGATGGCGTTGCTCCTCTCAGCCGTGGTCTTCACTTACCAAATAGTGATGCTGGCGTTCGCTGGTCGCACGTTTGGAATGGCTCTGCTCAAATTGAATCTGGTTAACGCCGGCGATGAAAGCAGGCCTGTCACGCTCTGGCAGAAATTGCTGCGGGCGTCGGCGGCAACGATCGTGTTCATATGCTTTCCCTTATACCTGACGGCATGGTTCAGCGCCTCGCGCCGAACCATGACCGACCTGGTCTCCGGCACAACAGTGGCGTGAGCGGCAAGGCTATGGACAATTTCCTGCTGCAAATCATCGTGAATGAGTTTGGGCCGCGGATCGGCGGGCATCGAATCGGTGGGATCTACCAGATCGGCGCGACCGATCTGGCCATAGATTTTTATGCGCCCAACGAACGCTGGCTGATGATCTCAACCGACCCGCAGCGACTGGCGTTTTACCTGACCGCGCGAAACCCCAAACGGGGCGGCGAAGAGCTGAGATCCGATACGGCGTTCGTAGCGCTGGCCAGAAAGCATCTGGGCGGCTCGCGGCTTGCGGCGGCCGAAAAACTCGGATACGACCGGGTAGTTCATCTCGAATTCAACGCCAAGGGCAAAGACGGAAAGAGTTCGCGGCGGAAACTGGTAGTGGCGTTGACAGGCCGATCGGCTAACGTTCTGCTGATTGAAGATTCCCACATCATCGCTTCATTGCGCGAGCGCGACGAGACGATCACGCAATACATCGATCCGCCTCCGCCATCCGACAAATTCGACCCTTTCCTCTGCTCGGCTGAAAAGCTCGATGAATTGATCGCGGACGCCGGCGGCGATTTCGCCGAAGCCGCTCGGCGCCTGATCGGATTCTCGCCGATTTATGGGCGCGAGCTGGCCGCCCGCGGGCGCCGGGAAGCGCCCGAGAAGGCTCTGCGTGAACTCCTCAGCGAGTTGTATGAATCGCCGCCCAGGCCGGCGATCTATTCGTCACTCGCCGCCCCCGCCGTCCCCACTGGTATAGATGAATTGAAGCGCGAAATCGGGCGCGAGGATTTCGATCTCATTCTATCGCCGATCGAACTCGAATCCCTTTCCGGCCGGAGCGCGTTGCCCTTCGCGGGCGTCATTGAAGCGGCCGACGCGTATTTCGCGCTCCTCGAAGAGCGGCGCCGATTGTTCGCGCTGAAGCGGAAATTGCGTTCCCACCTCCTGTCACGGCTCAGGCAGCGGCGAGAGCTCCTCAACCAGCTCACGCGAGATCTGGACAAGTTTTCAAACGGCGAATTGCATCAACGCTACGGCGAATTGCTCCTGGCCAATCTGCGGCAAGCCGTGAAGACCGGCGGCGGGTTTACAGTCACTGATTTTTATGACGAGGCGCAGTCTCTAATCGAAATCCCCTCGGCCGGCATCGCCACGCCGCAGGAGGCCGCCGAGCATTATTTCAAGCTGGCTCGAAAATCCCGCCGCGGCTATGAGAAGGTCAGCTCGCGCCTGCCGCATGTCGAGAATGAGATCGCGCAGCTCGAAAAATATCTCGCCGAACTCGACGCCGCGGTCGGCGCAGGCGCGCTGAATTCTCTGGCCGCGCAATTAAATCTGCCCTCGCCCGAAAAGAAGCCTTCACAACCCTCGGCAAAAAAAAAGGAAGAAAAGATTCCCGGCGTGCGCCGATACCGTTCGAGCGACGGCTATGAGATCCTGGTCGGGCGCGCCGGCGCCGATAATGACCATCTGACTTTCCGCGTCGCGAAATCTTATGACCTCTGGCTCCACGCCGCGGATTATCCCGGCTCTCATGTGGTGCTCCGAAACCCTCAGCGGAAATCGGTCCCGCCGCGCGCCATCGCCGAAGCCGCGCAACTGGCCGCGAAATTCAGCCAGGCCAGGACTCTTCCCCGCGCCGCAGTCAATTACTGCGAAAGAAAATATGTGACCAAGATGAAGGGCTTCGCGCCCGGACAGGTCAGACTCTCCTCATTTAAAACCATTATGGTTGAGCCCGCCGAAGCGGGCGAACGGCTTGACTGAGTCTGGTACGGTTGTTGCGATATTACTTTTTCCGCAACGCGAATGAGTCGCGTTGATCGCCTGATGCGCGCGCGAGGAAAGTATGAAAAAAACCAATATCCTGATCGCAGAAGACAACCCGGACTCACAGTCGCTGTTGCAGACGATTCTTGAAAGTGAAGGGTTCATCGTGACAACGGCCTCAGACGGCGAGAAGGCGATAGACATCCTTCACGAAATCAAGCCTGATATTCTGATCACCGATCTGATGCTGCCCTCGGTCAGCGGAGGCGACCTGATCAGACACGTCAGACAGACGGCGGAACTCTCCCGGATTCCAATCGTGGTGATCTCCGCATACGGAGATCATTATGAGGGAGACGCGCTCGCCGCCGGCGCCGATGTGGTATTGAAGAAACCGCTCGACAGCAATGCTCTGGTTGACGCTATAAGGCGGTTGAACACGGCCGGCGGCGACAAAACACATGCAAAAGCGTAAAGCCCCGGCAGGCGCGACGGCGCTCGAAAAAGAATGAAAATCAACTTCTGAGGAGCCGTATTTCTTCAGTACGGATGCGTACATGATGGAACACACGGGGACACTCTACGGCGTCACACGCGCCGCGCGCCTACAGAAAAGATTATGTTTAGTGAAAGCGAAGAGTTTTATCGCAATCTCATCGCTCAGGTTAAGGATTACGCCATCTTCGCCACCGACCCGCGTGGCGTCATCGAAACCTGGAACGAAGGGTGCGCGAACGTGCTCGGCTATGACCGCGACGAATTTATAGGGCAGCACGTCAATATTCTGTTCACGCCGGAGTCCGTAGCCGCCGGCGCCGCCGATAAGGAAATCCAGATTGCGGCGAAGGAAGGCTCGGCCAGTGACGATCGCTGGATGATGCGCAAGGACGGCAGTCGATTCTGGGCTTCGGGAATCACAACGGCGGCGCATGACGACGCCGGGAACCTGACGGGATTCATCAAAGTCATGCGTGACCTGACCGAACGCAGGCGGATCGAAGAAGAGTTGCGCAAGAGCCAGTTGTATCTGCGCACGATGATCGAGAGCCTGCCGCAGTTGGTCTGGACATGCCGCCCTGGCGGAGAATGTGATTACCTCAGTCCGCAGTGGGTGCGCTGCACCGGAATTCCGGAGTCTGAGCAACTCGGCTACGGCTGGCTCGAACAAGTCCACCCTGACGACCGCCGGCAGACGCTCGACCATTGGAATCGGGCGGTAAAAGAGAAAACCCTGTTCGACATGGAATACCGCATTCGCGGGAAGGACGGAACATATCGATGGTTCAAGGCGCGCGGCACGCCGCTACGCACCGCGGAAGGAGAGGTCTTCAAATGGTTCGGCGCGAATATGGACATCGAAGACCAGAAGCGCGTCGAGGCCTCGCTGCGCGACGGCGAAGCGACCGCGGCTTATCTGGCGGCCATCGTGGAGTCTTCTGACGACGCCATTATCAGCACCGATTTACAGGGAACCATCAACAGCTGGAACCTCGGCGCCGAGAGGCTTTTTGGTTACGCCCAGGCTGAAGCGGTGGGCAAACCCGTGACCGTGCTGATCCCGCCGGAGCGGCGGGAGGAAGAATCACGGATTCTCGAATCCATCAGGAATGGCGAACGAATCAGCCATTACGAAACAGTCAGGCGGCGTAAAGACGGAACTGACATCACCATCTCCCTGACGGCGTCGCCAGTTCAAAACCGGGCCGGCGAGGTGATCGGCATGTCAAAAACCGCCCGCGACATTACCTGGCGCAAGCATGCCGAAGATGAGCGAGAGCGGCTTCTGGTCAGGGAGAGCGACGCTCGCGCCGACGCGGAAGAGGCGAACCGGCTGAAGGACGAGTTCCTGGCCACCATCTCGCACGAATTGCGCTCGCCGCTGAACGCGATTCTCGGCTGGGCCAGGCTGCTGCGCGATCCGGACGTGCGGGAGAAGGAATTGGAGCGCGCCCTTGAAATCATCGAACGCAACTCTCAAGCGCAGGCCCGCCTGATCGAAGACCTGCTGGACGTGTCACGCATCGTCTCCGGCAAACTCAGTGTTCAGATGCGCCCTGTCACTCTGAATTCCACGGCGCAAGGCGTCGTCACCGATATGCGCCCGTCCGCCGAAGCCAAAAACATCGATCTGCGCCTGATAGATGGTGAGGAGATCAAACTCATCGGCGACGCCGACCGTTTGCAACAGGTCGTGTGGAACCTGCTCTCGAACGCAATCAAATTCACGCCCGAAGGCGGGAAGATCGAGGTCGAGCTGAAACGCGTAGGGGAGCG